>JALYMD010000843.1 GCA_030773875.1 Chloroflexota bacterium
GACTTTGGGTTTGGCCTTGACGTCATCCTGGCGGGCATTGAAGTCTTGGCCCGCCAGTCCGGCGAGCAGCGAGGGGCCGAAGCGACGAGACTCCGCGACCGTGCTGCTCCTCACCGCCCCTCCGCCGAGGGCTGAAGACGTACTCTTGATCACCCGGACGCGGAACGACCGGTCACGAAGGGAGCCGTATGGGTGAGCAGATGGGCGAGAAGGCTGGCCTGCCGATCGTGTCGTTTCCGTCGCCGGAAGCGTGGGCGGCCTGGCTGGAGGAGCGACACGCGCAGTCCGGGGGAGTCTGGCTGGCCATCCCGAAGAAAGGCGGGGGCGAGACGGGTGTCTCCTACCCGGAGGCGCTGGAGGTGGCCCTCTGCTACGGCTGGATCGACGGCCAAAAGGGGAAGTTCGACGACCGTTTCTGGCTGCAACGGTTCACCCCGCGCCGGCCACGAAGTGTCTGGTCGCGTGTGAACCGGGACAAGGCGCTGGTACTGATCGAGCGGGGCGAGATGAAGCCGGCCGGGCTGCGGGAGGTCGAGCAAGCACGAGCCGATGGCCGCTGGGACGCAGCCTACGAGCCACAGAGCAGCGCGTCGGTCCCGGATGACCTGCGGGAGGCGCTGGCAGCTAACCAGGCGGCCTCAGACTTCTTCGCCACGCTCGACAGCACCAACCGCTACGCGATCTTGCACCGCATCCACGCCGCGAAGAAGCCCGAGACGCGCGCAAGGCGCATCGAGACCTTTGTGGCGATGCTCGCCGACGGGAAGAAGCTGTATCCCTGAGCCGCCGCTTAACTTAAAAAGTGGCGGCCCACCGAGGAAGGCAACGATAGCCTGTGCCCTGAGTCGCCTCCTTTGTGCCTGACCTCGACTGTTCACTACCGCGGTGTTCGTCAGCCGGGTTCGGCCAGCTTCATGGTTTGAGCGCCGGGGTTGAGCTCCGTGCTGGGGCATGCTAACCCAGGCCCTTGCGGAAGCATCCGGGCTAGAGGCCGCGTCCGACAACGCGACCTCACCCATATGGCGGCTTCGAGTCCGCCACCACCTGCCGGCGCTTTCCTCGGCGCTCAGGGGCCTGAGGGCGGAGCAGTCGGGTATAATGAGTAGTGCATCAGTGTCGATGTTGTCGCGTTGCCGCCTCACCGCGGCCCACCACAGGACATCACCCATTACCCGCACCGCAACACCCACCCAGACCCCGACCGAGCACGCTCTCCTCGTCGCCGTGGACCGGTACGACGCCGCCTGGGCCGTCCAGGATTCCCTGGAGGAACTGGCGCGCCTCGCCGAGACCGTCGATGTCGAGGTCGTCGGTTCGGTCACCCAGAAGCTCGCTCACCCCCTCGCCGGCACCTATCTCGGCAAGGGCAAGCTGCAGGAGGTCAAGGACCTGCGCGAGGAGCTGGAGTACGACCTCGTCATCGTCGACGGGGAGCTGACTCCGGCCCAGCAGCGCAACCTGGAGAAGGCCCTCGACGTCAAGATCATCGACCGCACCGCGCTGATCCTGGACGTCTTCGCCCGCCGCGCCCAGACCCACGAAGGCCGGCTCCAGGTAGAGCTGGCCCAGCTGGAGTACCGCCTCCCGCGCCTGACCGGCATGTGGACCCACCTGTCCCGCCAGGGCGTCGGGGGCGTCGGCCTGCGCGGGCCCGGCGAGACGCAGCTCGAATCCGACCGGCGCGAGCTGGGCAAGCGGATCGCCTTCCTCAAAGGGGAGCTGGAGCACGTCCACACCCACCGCCAGCTCTACCGTGACCGCCGCAAGGACACCCCCGTCTCGGTGGTGGCCTTGGTGGGCTACACCAACGCCGGCAAGAGCACGCTGCTCAACGCCCTCACCGGGGCCGGGGTGATGGCCGAGGACAAGCTCTTCGCCACCCTCGATCCCACCACCCGCCGCATGACCCTGCCCAGCGGGCGGGAGGTGCTGCTGACCGACACGGTGGGATTCATCAACAACCTGCCGACGCTGCTGGTCGCCGCCTTCCGGGCCACACTAGAAGAGATCAACGAGGCGACGGTGCTCGTCCACGTGCTGGACGCGACCCACCCCAACGCGGTCGAGCAGGCAATGACGGTCGGCAACGTGCTGGAGGAGCTTGGCGCCGACGACAAGCTGATGGTGCTTGCCCTCAACAAGATCGACGCCCTGCCGTCCGGCGGGGAGGTCGACGCGGCTGCGCTTGCCGCCGAATTCGGCTTTGCTCAGCCGGAGAACGCGGCGGCCATCTCCGCCCAGAAGCGGCTCGGGCTGGACGCCCTGCTCGCCAAGATCGAGGCGACGCTGGAGGCGGACGCCGACTTTGTCCCGGTTCGGCTCTCGGTCCCGTTCGACCGGACCGACCTGGTCGACCGGTTCCACCGCCTCGGCCGGGTGGAGGAAACCAGCCACGACGAGACCGGCACCACCCTGCTCGGCCAGCTTCCGGCGGCCGCGCTCGGCCGCTTCGCGCCCTTCCTCCTGGAGTTACCGCGCCTCGCCGCCGAGCGCTCCGAGGCCGCTGATGGAGCGACCGTCGCGGAGGCCGACGGTCGCGTCGCTGCGGCGGCGCCGGAATCGGCCGCGTAGACCCTGCTCCCAGCTTCAACCTCGCCAAGTTCGTCCCGGCCGGGCGGTCCTCTGTGAAGGTGACCGCCCGGTCTGTTGTGGGGCGTGCCTACTCGTAGCGCAGCGCCTCTGCCGGGGCGAGCCGCGACGCCTGCCGGGCCGGCAGCCAGGTCAGCAGCAGCGCGGCGCCTACGGTGAGGGCGAGGATGAGGCCGATGAGCTCCCAGGGCACGATGAAATCGACATCGCTCGAATTGACCTCGTCGAGCGAGGTGAAGAGGTTGCGTGCCAGGAGGACGCCGAGCACGGCGCCAGAGAGCACCCCCAGCATCACCACGAACGCTGTCTCGATCAGGAATGAGAGTGCGACGGTCGAGCGCTGGTAGCCGAGTGCCCGCAGCATCCCGATCTGCTGCCGCCGCTCCACCACCGAGCGGAACGCCACCACGCCGACTGCGGCGATCCCGACGAACAGGCCCAGCCCCATGAACCCCTCGATCAGGTAGAGGATCCCGTTGAAGAACCGCTGCTCCTCCGCCAGTTGATCGTGGATGGAGGCGGCTTGCACTCCGTTCGGAAGCAGCACGGCCTCGATTTGCTTGGCGGCTCGATCCGCTTGGTCCGGGTCGGACAGGCGGACGTAGTAGGAGGTCCCGGCGGGCTCCGGAAAGATCTCCGCGAGCGTCGGCTGGGCCGCGTAGAGCCCCCAGAACGCGCCGTTCTTGCCGTCGATGATCCCGATGACCGTCACGGGGTGCGCCTGATCCGTCTCCGGGTTGCGGACCTCAAGCCCGATCGGCACGAAGGGCTTGTCCGGGCCGATCCGCCCCAGTTCCAGCTCGTCCTCCCAGGCCTCGCCGTCGACCGCGGCCGCGTTGATGACCGCGACATCCGGTTGCGTCTGCAGCGCCCGGATCACCTCCGCGTCCGTGGCGTAGCCGATGGCACGGGCCTGGAACAGGAAATCGCTCTCTTCGATGAATCCGGGGTCCATGCCGCGGACGCTCCAGGTCTTCCAGACCGGGGCAGCGGCAGGTCGGACCGCGGCGGTTTCGCTGCCGGTCACGACGGTCCCGATCGCTTCGAGATCCGTCGTGTCGACCCCTCTCTCCTGCAGCGCACCACGGAACTCGCCGACCGGATTTGTCGACGACCCCTCGGCGACCACATCCCACCCAGCGCCCGCCTCATCACCGAGGAAGAGGTTGGCGACGTTCTTGTTCATAGTCGCCATCATCACGAGGGAGAAGACGATCAAGGAGAACATGGCGATCGTCAGACCGGTTCGGCCCCGGGAGGCCCCCGGGTAGGCGATCGCGGTGCGGATGGCCGGCAGGAGCGACCGGAAGAGCCCGACCAGCCGGCTGAGCGCGGCGAGCAGGACGCCGAGGTTGTTGACGAGGACGATCGTCGCCCCGATCACCATGAAGATGCCGGAGAGGAAGAACATCTCGAAGTCGCCGTCCAATTCTCCCCAGAGTCGGTCGGCGATGTCCTCCGGCAGCAACCAGAGGGTCAGCAGGTAGACCCCGACGATGGTGAAGACCGGTCGCCCGGGGACGCCGAAGAAGCGCAGCAGGAGGGCCGCGCCAAACGGCAGCAGGCTCATTCCACCGTAGAACGGGAACTGGGTGTCACTCTCGTGCCCTGCCAGCGTGCCCAACGCGCCGGCCAGCAGGAGCAGCCCGGCCCAGACCAGGGTCATCTTCTTCCGTCGGCCCGATGAGACGTCCGGGATGTCCCGGACCGCGGCGACGATGTTGAGGCGGCTGATCCGCCACGAGGACCCCACGACTGCCAGGAAGGTGATGATCACGCCCAGGGCGTAGGTCACGACGAGGCTCCGGGGTGTCACCCGCGGCTCGATCGGTACCCACTCACCGAAGAGGTATTGGATCCCCGCCGCCATGCCGGCAGCGACCACGACCCCAAGCGCGGCGCCCACCAGACCGGCGACGAGCGCGTACCCGGCTCCCTCGGCGACGAACTGCTGGATCAGCTGCCGCCGGTGCGCGCCGACGGCGCGGGTGATCCCCATCTCGGTCCGCCGCTCGGCGGCGAGCATGGTGAAGATCAGCACGATCAGCAGAATGCCGGCGGCGACCGAGAAGAGTCCTAGTACCAGAAAGAGGCCAGTCGCGCCCTGGGCCATGGCCGCGGCCTCGTCCACCCAATCCCGCTTGACGGCAACGACGCCGGTCCCGTTCGGGAGCGCCACCTGGAGGTTGGCGACAACCCCGGCCGTCGGCGCCAGGCTGTCGCGCACGCCGCCCGCGTTGGAGAGAAGGATCATGCTCAGCGCGTCAGGTTGGCCCATGATCTGCCGGAGACGATCCAGCGGCACGGTCATCCCGATCTTGCCCGGTTCCAGCACGCCGCTGAGGATGGTGCTTTCGGCGATGGCGCCAACCGTGAGGTCGATCGGCGCGTTGCCGTAGAAGACGGTCAGGCGGTCACCGGCAGTCGCGTCCAGCTTGTTCGCCGCCGCCTCGCTCAGCACGACCCCGTCTGCTGGAATCGCCGCGAAATCGATTGGCGACCCGTTTACCCCCCGGATGCCACCGAACGCCCCGAGACGGCTCGCCTCGACGCCCACCAGCGTGACTTCCGGCTCTCCCTGCCCCTTGTCCTGGTTGAGGACCGGCACGGTCTCGACCAGCACCGGCAAGATACCGTCGATCCTGTCGTCCTCGGCGAATGCCTCGTCCAGGCGCGTGAGCGTGGCGGCGTCGATCTTCTCAGTGGAGGCCCGACCGATCTCCGCGTCGCGGTTCTGGCTGGAGACCACCACCTCATCGACGTGGCCGAGTTGCTGATAGATGTGGCCGGTGGTCGAGTGATCGATGGTGTCACCGACGCTCAGCGCGGCGGCAATGATCAGCGTCGAGAGCATCAGCCCGACCACGATCAGCGTCGTCTGCACCTGCCGCCGCGGGATGTTACGGACCCCCAGCTTGAAGATGACGGGCCGCCGCCAAGCCACCCAGGCCACCGAGAGCAGGCAGACCGCCAGCAGCGCCAGCAAGACCAGCATG
>JALYMD010000844.1 GCA_030773875.1 Chloroflexota bacterium
GGAGCGGGGCAATGGCACGAAGCAGACCGTGATCTCCCGCTGGGGCTCGTACCATGGCTCGACGCTGGGGGCGTTGGCCTGGAGCGGGAACGCGGGCCGGCGCCGGCCGTACGTAGGGGTGTTGCCCCGGTCTGAGCACATCCCGGCCTGCTTCCCCTACCGGTGCGCGGCGAACGGCGCCTGTCCCCCCTGCGATCTCTCCTGCGCCGGTCACCTCGAGCGGGTGATCCGCCAACTTGGGCCGGAGAACGTTGCCGCATTCATTGCCGAGCCGGTGGTCGGCGCCACGCTGGCGGCCGTGCCTGCCTCCGCAGGATACCTCCTGGCCATCCGCGAGATCTGCGACCGCCACGACGTGCTGTTCATTGCAGATGAAGTGATGACCGGGTTCGGGCGCACTGGTCGCAACTTCGCGGTGGATCACTGGGGCGTGATCCCCGACTTGATTGCCTGCGCGAAGGGCATCAGCGGGGGCTACGCTCCCCTGGGGGCGGTGCTGGCGAAACCGGAGTTCGTGGGGGAGGTGCGGCGGCGGGGCTCCTCGTTCGTGATCGGCCACACCTCCGCCGGGAACCCGCTCTCCTGCGCGGCGGGAGCGGCGGTGCTGCGCTACCTGTGGGACCACGACCTGGTGCGGAACGCGGCCGAGGTCGGGGAGCACTTCCTACGACGCCTGCGCGCGCTTCAGGAACGCCACCCGATGATCGGTGACGTGCGCGGGATGGGTTTGCTGCTGGGCATCGAGCTGGTGCAAGACCGGGCCACGAAGGCGCCGTTCCTGCCGAGCCTCGGCGTGGCAAAGCGCGTCGGCGCTGCCACCCTCGCGCGGGGGCTGGTCTCCTACCCCGGGACGGAGACCGTTGACGGCGTCATGGGCGACCACCTGCTCTACGCGCCGCCGCTGACGATCACCTTCTCCCAGGTGGATGAGCTGGTGGCGATCCTCGACGAGAGCTTGGCGGCGGTGGCAGGAGAAATCGCCTCCTTGGGGTGATAGATGGGTTGGGCTCCGCCGTCCTGCGAACCTCCGTGGTCGTCGCCACGGAGGTGATCTGAGCTCAAGCTCACTTGGCGATGGACGAGGTCCCGCTGTCCTCGATCACCGGTGGCGGAGGCGCGGGTCCAGCAAGTCTCGAAGACCGTCGCCCAGGAGGTTGAGGGCGAACACGGTCAGGGTGAGGGCCAGCCCTGGAAAGAGCATGGTCCAGGGGGCTTGGCGGAGCACGCCTTTGGACTCGTTGAGCATCACGCCCCAGGAAGGAATCCCGGGCGATGCGCCGGCGCCGAGAAAGGAGAGCGTAGCCTCCCCGATGATGGCCTCGGCGAAGACGAAGCTGGCCTGCACGATCAAAGGGGCCGCGCAGTTGGGGAGGATGTGGCGCCAAAGAACCCGGGAGTTGAGAGCACCGATCGCCTGGGCTGCCTCGACGAACTGGGACTCGCGGAACCCGAGGACGATGCTTCGGATGATCCGGGCCAGTCGCGGCATATAGACGACCGTCAGCGCCAGCACGATGTTGGAAATCTGGGCACCCCGCACCGCCATGATCCCGATCGCCAGGATGATGCCCGGGAAAGCCATCATGCCGTCCATGACGCGCATGAGGGGGCCATCGATGCGTCGGTAGTAGCCGGCGATCAGCCCGACCGCCGTGCCGGCGATCACAGTGGCGATGGAGACGGCGAAGCCCACCCCGAGCGAGAGTCGCGCGCCGTAGATCACGCGGCTGTAGACATCGCGGCCCTGGCTATCGGTCCCGAAGAGGTGGTCGCGGCTCGGCCCCTGGAGCCGGTCCACACCGACGATCAGCTCTGGGTCGTGGGTGGTAAGGAGCGGCGCGAGCAGAGCCGCAACCACGATCACGATCAGGATCAGCCCACCGAGGACGATCCCCTTCTGCTGGCTAATCCTGACCAACTGACGGCGCCGTTGAGACGGCCGGGCTGTCGAAAGGTTGATGTTTCCCGCGAGGGAGGTTGCCGCCATCTCAGCCTCCAAAACGCTTCGTGCCGGCGCGCAGGCGAAGGACGTTCTTCCAGCCTGCTGGCTCCGGTTCGCCCTGCTGCCACGTGTTCAATGCCCGTGGTGCCCGCTAGGCGTGCCGGATGCGAGGATCAATCGCCGCGTAGAGCAGGTCAACGAGGAGGTTGATCAGGACGTAGAGTGCGGCGATGACGAGAACCGCCCCTTGCACTAACGGGAAGTCGCGGCGGCCAATGGCTTGGATCAAGAGCCGTCCGACACCGGGGATATTGAAGATCTGCTCCGTGACCACCGCGCCGCTCATCAGGGCGGCGAACGAGAGCCCGATCACGGTCATCAGCGGCAGGAAGGCGTTCCGAAGGGCGTGGCGAGCGATCACGGCGCCCTCGCCCAACCCCTTGGCCCGCGCCGTTCGCACGTAGTCCTGGTTAAGAACCTCCAGCATCATCGAGCGGGTCATGCGGGCGAGTAGCGCCCCCTGAGCGATTCCGAGCGTGACTGCCGGCAAGATGAGGTAGCGTAGTGTCTCCCACGGCCCGGCCGAGAGAGGCTGGTAACCGGCGACCGGCAGCCAGCGGAGGAGAACCGCGAAGAGGAAGATGAGATTCAGGCCCAGCCAAAACGTTGGCATCGCAATGCCGACCATGGCGACGCCCATCGAACCGAGGTCGAGCCACGAACCGCGCCGTCGGGCGGCGTAGATGCCCGTCGGCAGCCCGATCAGGATCGCAACGAGCAGGGCCAGGCCGGTCAGCAGCAGCGTCGGTTGAGCCCGCTCAAGGAGAGCCGCGGTGACCGGCTTGTCGAGAAAAATGGAGCGGTCGAGGTCGCCCTGCACCACCTTGCTCAGCCAGCGCACGTACTGGATCGGTAGCGGCTCGTCCAGACCAAGCTCTTTGCGCAGTTCGAGTCGCCGCTCCTCGGTCGCGTCCGGCCCCAGGATCACCCCCGCCGGATCCCCCGGGGTGAGCCGGAGCAGGAGGAAGACACCGGTCGCCACAAACAGCATGACGGGAATCGCCGCGAGGAGGCGGCGTACGGTATAGGCCAACATCGTCAGCGCTCCTCGCACTCGTGGGGCAGGGACGGCAGCCGTA
>JALYMD010000845.1 GCA_030773875.1 Chloroflexota bacterium
CGGGCGCGACGCTAACGGTCGCTCGACTATACTCCGTCGAGACCCTCTTGCCGTTCGTGGATCGAGAAACATCGCGGAATGAGCGACCAGCACGTCAACGCCAACATTCGCAACTTCAGCATCATTGCCCACATCGACCATGGTAAGTCTACTCTCGCCGACCGCCTGCTTGAGCGCACGGAAACCGTGGCTCAACGAGAGATGGTGAACCAACTCCTTGACTCCATGGACTTGGAGCGAGAAAAGGGGATCACCATCAAGGCGCGGGCGGTTCGGATGCGGTACCGCGCCAAGGACGGAGAGGAGTACGAGCTTAACCTGATCGACACGCCGGGCCACGTCGACTTCTCATATGAAGTCAGCCGGAGCCTTGCGGCCTGCGAGGGTGCCCTGCTCGTCGTCGACGCCGCTCAAGGCATCGAAGCCCAGACGATGGCTAACGTTTATCTCGCGCTGGAGCATGACCTCGCTATCGTGGCGGTGATCAACAAGATTGACCTCCCGAATGCTGACCCAGAGCGAGTCTCTGGCGAGGTCGGACAGTTCATCGGCTTGCTCGACGACGAGGTTGTCTTGGCCTCGGCCAAAGAGGGCCGTGGCATCGAGGACGTCCTCGAAGCCGTGGTGGCGAAGATCCCGCCCCCAAAGGGTAATGCCGGGGGAGCTACGCGAGCGCTGATTTTTGACTCCCACTACGACCCCTTCAAGGGGGTCATCGCGTACGTGAAGATCGTGGACGGCCGGATCGGCGGAGACGACCGTATCCGCCTGATGGCGACTGGCAAGCAGGCGGACATTCTAGAGGTCGGGTTCTTCTCACCCAACATGCAGGCCACCGACGTGCTGAACACGGGCGAGGTCGGCTATGTGGCGACCGGTTTGAAGGTGGTCAAAGACTGCCAGGTCGGGGATACGATCACGCTCGCGGCAGCACCCGCAAAGGAGCCGCTCCCCGGTTATCGTCCCGCGAAGCCCATGGTCTTCGCCGGCCTCTACCCGGTGGACAGCGAGGCCTTTCCGCTCCTCCGGGACGCATTGGAGCGGCTTCAGCTCAACGATGCCTCGCTCACCTACGAGGCCGAGTCTTCCCTAGCCCTCGGATTCGGCTTTCGCTGTGGCTTCCTCGGACTGCTCCACATGGAAATCATTCAGGAGCGACTGGAACGGGAATACGGGCTGGATCTGCTGGCGACTGCCCCGAGTGTTGAGTACGAGGTGGTGCTCAGGGGCGGAACGACAATCACCGTCGACAACCCGGCGGATCTGCCACCTGCTGGCGAGATCGAGGAGATCCGCGAGCCCTGGATGAAGATCAGCATCATCGTCCCGTCCCGATTCATCGGTGCCGTGATGGAGCTCGTGACGGGCCGGCGTGGCATCTACGAGGAGATGGTCTACCTGGACGAAGATCGCGTCCACCTAAAGTTTGAGATGTCCCTCGGCGAACTCATCGTGGACTTCTACGATCAGCTCAAGAGCCGCACGCAGGGGTACGCGTCACTCGACTACACGTTTGCTGACCTCCGAGCGGCGGATCTTGTCAAACTCGACGTTCTCGTCAACGCCGCGACGGTGGACGCGCTCTCCCTTATCACCCATCGGGATGACGCGTATTACAAGGGGCGGGAGTTGGTCCAAACGCTACGAGGATTGATTCCCCGCCAGATGTTTGACGTGCCGGTTCAAGCATCGATCGGCAGCCGGATCATCGCTCGAGAGACCATCCGGGCGATGCGCAAGAACGTGCTCGCGAAATGTTATGGCGGTGACGTCTCGCGAAAGCGGAAGTTGCTGGAGAAGCAGCGCGAGGGCAAGGCCCGGATGAAGGTCGTCGGGAGTGTGGAGATTCCTCAGGAAGCATTCATGGCTGTCCTCAGTCTCGGCGGCGATAAGGCGGCGGCGGGGAAGGGATAGCGACGGTGCCTCCGATCATCACTGTGGTGGGTTTGGGGCCTGGACACCCGAGTGCTCGCACCATCGCCGCGCAGCGGGCGCTGGACGGCGCGCAGCGCATCTTGCTTCGCACGAGCATTCACCCGGGACTCGAGGATCTGGCAGAAGACCCTCGGGTGTCCAACTGCGACGACCTCTATGAACAGTTGCAAACCTTCGATCAGGTCTACACCTCAATCGTGGAGCGCATCCTCGACCTGGCCACCACGGCGCCCGTGGTCTACGCGGTGCCGGGACACCCCTTCTTCGGCGAGCGGACGGTCGACCTCCTTCGGC
>JALYMD010000846.1 GCA_030773875.1 Chloroflexota bacterium
TCATTGAGGCTCGCGCTAGCTCGTAGTCGAGGCCCAAGCGGCTCCAGCGCCCCCCGGGCCGCGTACTGGCCGAACCGCCGGTAGTTGATGAGGAAAACATCCGGCGGGTTGCCGGCCGCGAAGTCCGTAGAGATCTTCGTCTGATAGTCCCCCTGTCCCGGGGTGTAGGAGGCGTCGACCTCGATGCCGGGCGTCGCCTCGCTGAAGGCGTCTATCACCTTCGTGTACGCATCCTCCTCGGCCGGGTCACCCCAGAACGCAAAGGTGACCTCCCGGGCATCCTGAGCCCGAGCTGCCGAACCGGCCGCCACGCCAACGGAGCCAGCCAGCACCAGCGCCGTCAGCACCACCCGTCCGAGGATTCCCATTCATCCTTCTCCTTGACGCTTCAATCCGCGTTCCACGGTCAGGTATCTCGTCACGTGTCTCATCTACCGTCCCAGCCAGCCCTGCCCGCGGAACTCCTGGAGAAACGCACGCTGGACCAGTAAGAAGGCAAGCACCACCGGCGCCGTCACCATCACCGCGCCCGCCATCAGCAGAGGCCAGTTGCTCTTGTCGAGCTGATGGAGCATCTGCAGGGCGAACGGCAGTGTTTGCCTCTCGGTGCTTTGGATGTAGATCAGCGGGTCAATGAAGCTGCTCCAGTAAAGCACGAAGGCCAGCACTCCGACCGCCAGCGTTGCCGGGCGAGCGAGCGGCATCGCGATCCCCGCCCAAATCCGCAGCGCGCCCGCGCCATCCAGTCGCGCCGCCTCGTAGATCTCGTTTGGGACCCGGAGGAAGGTCCAGAGAAAGAGCAACACGTAGAAGGGTGAGGTACCCATGACGGAGGGGGCAATGAGTGCCCACGGCGTATCGGTCAAGCCTGCCCGCTCGAACAGAACGAACCGGGTAAGCCAGACGGCCGTCAGAGGCACCATCAGCGCCGCGAAGGAGAGCGCCGTCAGCCGAAGCCGCCAAGTCTGCGGGAGTTGGGCCATCGCAAACCCGGCCCACGAGGCGACCACAATCGTTACCGGCACCGCTACACCGACCACGAAGGCCGAGTTAGCAGCGAAGCTCCACAGGGGCAGCATCTCGAAGATCGCCGGGTAGTTGCCCCACGCGATCGGCTGAGGAAGCCACTCCAGCGTGCGGGAGAGCGGGAGCCCGGTCTCTCTCAGCGACGTGGTCACCATCCAGACCAGTGGCAGCAGGAATAACCCCGAGATCGGCAACAGGATCGCATGACGCCAGAGATTGCGGAACCGCCGCGGTGCTCGTGTTCTGAACCTCGGATAGACGGCCACTGCCGCCTCATCCTCGATCCGCACCCCCGGATCCACAACGCCCTCACTCCGCATCGCGGAACCCCAAACGCCACCGCACCGCGACCCGGTACTGGAGCCAGAGCAGGAGGCCGGTGAGGACATACATCGCCCACGTCATCGCCGCCGCGTACCCGAAGCGGAGGTAGTCGAAGGCGGTGGTATAGACGTACATCGGCAGGAAGGTGGTGGCGTAGTTCGGACCGCCGCCGCGGCCGACGATCAGGGCCGGAACGAAGTTCGCCTGGAGGCTGAAGATCGTGTCCCGGAAGAGCAGGATCAACAAGGTCGGCGCGAGCAGGGGCAGCGTTACCCGAAGAAAGGTTTGCCCGGGAGAGGCACCGTCCACAGCGGACTGATCCAGGACCTCTCTCGGCACATCTCCAAGACCGGCCAAGCAGACTACCAGCCCTTCGCCGATCTGCCAGCTCATCATGAAGACAATGGCGAACCGGGCTCCCCACTCCTCGATCATCCAGGCCGGTCCCGGAATCCCTAGCAGCGCGAGCGCCTGATTGACCGGTCCGTAGATCGGGTTGAGGACCCAAAGCCAGAGCAGTGCCCAGGCGATATCGGGGGCCACTGTCGGCAGGTAAACCGCGGCGCGATACGCCCCCACCCCTCGGAATCGGTGAACCAGGAGCAAGGCGAGCCCCAATGCGCCGAGGAGGCGCAGCGGCACCGCCAGCGCCACGTAGAAGAGCGAATTGAAGATCGAGAGCCAGAAGAGGTCGTCCCGGACCAGTTCCCGCAGATTCGCGAGACCGGTGAAGGCAGGGTCACTCAGCCCGTTGTAATCCGTCAACGCCAGCGGCAGCCCGAGCAGCGCCGGCAGACCTACCAGCAGCGTGAGCCCGATCAAGTACGGCGCCAGCAGCAGCAGGAGCTGGCCGCGGTATCCGAGCCTCCGCCGGCGAACGGCTGGCTGAACGGTAGCCCCGAGGGTTGCCGGCGGCGTCACCGCGGACATAGGACTCGACGCGGTCGCGTCGCCTGGAACGGACGGAGGTTAGTCACCAGTCCAGCGTAGCGCACCGGGGCGCGGTGCGTCGAAGACGACGCGCCGAAGTCGGGCAGCACCTGCAACAACGGGATCGCTCTGCCCGGCGTACCATCGGAGCAGTCGTCTCGGCAGCGCTGCCCCAGTCCTAGGGATGGCGCTGACGAGGGGGCCCACGGTCGTCAGAGGGGATCACTGGAGCGGGAAACAGGGGGAATGGTATGGCACACGAAACGGCTGGTGGGACGGGATCGGCACGAGACATGACCGATTGGCGTGCCGATGCCTTTGCTCGGATGGACGAAGAGCCAGACGTGCGGTTTTACGATGCACCGCGCTTCGTCCAGCACATCGATGAAGGCGCCATCGCCGCCGTGACGGAGACAATTCGTCAGCACGTCCCGCCCGGCGCGGACGTGCTGGACTTGATGAGCTCCTGGGTGTCCCACCTCCCTGCGCCGGCCGAACTCCCCCTTGGCCGCGTCGCCGGATTGGGCATGAACGCCGAAGAGCTGAAGCGCAACCACCGTCTCATCGAATGGGCCGTCCAGGACCTGAACGTGGACCCGCGCCTACCCTACGCGGACGCCTCCTTCGGAGCCGTCCTGATCACCGTCTCAATCCAGTACCTCACTCGTCCGGACCTGGTCCTCCGCGACGTGACCCGTGCCCTGATTCCCGGCGGCGTGCTCATCGTCTCCTTCAGCAACCGGATGTTTCCCACCAAGGCGGTTCGCGTCTGGCAGGAGACTCCTGAGGAGGAGCGCCCGGCACTCGTCGCCGCCTACCTCCACGCCGCCGGTGGCTTCGACCGTCCGGTCGTCGAGGTCCATCGCCCCCGCTCCCGCTGGTTCGGTGGCGATCCCCTCTGGGCCGTCATCGCCCGCCGCCTTGAGGACGTGGGACCTAGGTCCTCGCAGGAATTTCTGCTGGGCGCTCCGCATCGTCGCGCTGCCAGCTAGGAGCCGATCTCGGAGCCGTTCCTCACCTGTCACCAAAAGAGGAGGGAGCGGTCGATTGACCGCCCCCTCGCTCAACTGCGTCATCTTCACACGGTAACGATGACCGTTGTCGACTAGCGGAGCCTCAGGGTCGTCCAGGGGTTCGGCATCGGGCCGACCGGGACGTGGATCAGGGTCGGCTCGTCGGCGCGGATCGCCTCGCGGAGTTGGGTCCGCAGCGCCTCCGGCGTTTCCGCCCGGCGGCCGGTCACGCCGAAGACCTCGGCTAGCTTCACGAAGTCCGGGTTCTGCAGGTCGGAGGCGATGGTCCGGCCGTTGAACTGGTCGCGCTGGATCCGCCGCACGTTCCCAAAGGCCCCGTCGTCGAAGACGACCGCGATCGCCCCGATCTGGTGCCGGGCCATCGTCGACAGCTCGTTCAGGCAGAACCCGAACCCGCCGTCGCCGTTGACCGACACCACCGGCACGCCGGGGTTGCCGACCTTCGCGCCGAGCGCGGTCGGGAAGCCGTAGCCGAGGGTACCCTGGTAGCCGGGCGTGATGTAGGTCCGCGGCCGGTAGACCGGGTAGCCGATGTTGGACCAGTAGCCGATCTGGGTCATCTCGGAGACGAAGATGCCCTCGTCCGGCAACTCTGTCCGGATCGCCAGCGCGAAGCCAGCTTGCGGATTGACTGCGTTGACGCGGGCCGCGACACCCTCCTTGAGTGCTTCCAATTCGTCCGTCCGGCTGGCGCGGCTGCCGCTGTAGCGGCCGACCCGCTCGGCTAAGGCAGCAAGCCCGGCCGTGGCATCGGCCTCAATTCCGAGTGTTGGTCGGTAGTTGCGCCCGATCTCCTGCGGGTCGATGTCCATCTGAATCACGGTCCGGCCGGGCTCGATCTTCCACCTCGCCGTTGCCGGGTCCACGAACCGGGTCCCGACCGCTAGGATCGCGTCGGCATGGGGGAACAGCTCCATGCCGGCGATTGGGTTCTGTGCGAGCGGGTGACGGTCGGAGATCGCCCCCTTGCCGTTGCTGGTCACCACGACTGGGGCCTGGAGCAGCTCCGCCAGGGCCAGCAGTTCGTCCCACGCCTCGGCACCGTGGATGCCGCCGCCAGCGTAGATCAGGGGCTGTTTCGCCTCTCCCAGCAGCCTTGCCGCCTGCTCCAGTTGATCCGGGTCGCCCGCGAAACGTTCCCGTCTCGGTGCAGGCGGCAGTAGACCCACCTCGGCTTCGGCGAAGAGCGTGTCGGGAGGAACCTCAATCTCCACGGGCCGCGTCCGCCCGGTGTGGAGCTGGCGGAAGGCTTCGTGGACCAGGCTCGGAATCGCCTCCGGGGTCACCGCCCGGGCAGAGTGCTTGACGACCGAGCGGACCATCTCCAATTGGTTCGGGATCTCGTGCAGCAGCCCCCGTCCGAACTCGATCAGGTCCGACTGGATCTGGCCGGTCACACAGAGCACAGGCGAGTTGCAGGCATAGGCGGTGGAGAGAGCGGCGGTGGCGTTGAGCAACCCCGGCCCCGGCACCACCAGGCAGACCCCGACCCGCCCGGTCGTGCGAGCGAACCCGTCGGCCATATAGGCCGTGGCCTGCTCATGGCGAGTGTGAATGACCCGAAGCTCACCCCGCTCTTGAGCGTCGTAGAGCGCGTCGAACGCGCCATCGAGTTGAACTCCGGGCAGCCCGAAGAGCGTCTCAACCCCTTCGCCCCGAAGCGCCGCGACGAGGGCCTGCCCGCCCGTCATCGTCTGCGTCGCCGCGAGTTCTTCCCGAACCGGTGCCTCGACCTGCGCCACGTTCCGTCCCCTCCAGCGCGCGGCAACACAGGCGGCCGCGCTTCGTACCTCCGTCCGTTGACAGACGGGCGAAGTGTACGCCAGTCCCGCGCTTCAGCGTGAGACTTAACGCTAGCGGTTCGGTAGGGAGACGTTCTCTGTGCGTTCGGGACTGAGCAAGTGGTATGAGGGGGGCATCGGTTGGCGCGAACCACACGGGCGACCATCATGAAGTCAATGCTTCTGAGAGGGGGTCAGCATGGCGACCACTGCCGAGACCACGAGCACCGATGCGGCCCGCGCAATGACCTACAGCGACCTGGAGCAACTCCCGGAGGACATCAGCCAGCGCCACGAGATCATCTCGGGAGAGTTATTTGTGAGTCCGTCCCCCGATCTCTACCACCAGCGGGTGAGTGGACGGCTGCATGCGTGGCTCTTCGACCACGTCACCAAGCGCGGGCTAGGGGAGGTCTTCTCCGCACCCACTGATGTCAAGCTCTCGGAGTACAACGTGGTCGTGCCTGATATCGCCTTTGTGTCCAGGGGCCGCGCCGGCATCACGGCCAATGGGCAGGTGATTGATGGGGCACCTGATCTCGTCGTGGAAATCGTCTCTCCGTCTACGCGTCGGCGTGACCTGACTCACAAGTTCGCGCTCTACGCGACGGCCGGAGTGCAGGAGTACTGGTTGGTGGACCTGATAGCGCAAAAGCTCCAGGCCCTCACCCTGATCGATGGGCTCTACCAGCCGATCCCGGGCGACGGCGTCCCTCGCTCCCGAATTCTGCCTGACCTCACGATCGATCTCGACGACCTGTTCGCTGGCCTCGGTTAGGACGTCAGCAAGGGGCACGGACCAACGGTGCCCCGGGAGGGAGCCAAGAGCAGCCCAACAAACTGCTCCTGGCCCCCTCCTGCTCCGTTTCAGGACGAGCAGAGGAGGAGGCCTGGCCGGAGGTGAATTGTGAAGCGGTGAGGCGCTACCGCTTGTTTCGCCGCCCAGAGAACCGAGCGATCAGGTTCTTCCATGCGCGGGTGAGAGCTTCCATGGGCACTCCTCGCTTCCTGACCACGCCGCAGAGTTCCGCCGCCGGAACGTCCGGGCGACATACGGTCGATGCGGCTCGGTCCGGCTGTTCCCATCGTACGGACGCGGCCCGCTCCTGTCAATTAGGTAGGGTGGGGTGTGCCTGAAAGGGGGATGAAGATGGCTGAATCCGCTAGGAAACCCAGTACCACTGCGCGAACTGCGCCGTCAGGACAATGAGTAGCAGCGTCGAGATCAGCAGAGCGGGGATCGCCAACCGCCGCTCCTTGAGCAGCAGCACCATCATCACGAAAAGTGGAAAGAGGGTGATCCCGAAGCGCGGGACACTGAAGAGTGGGTGAACAATGGACGGCCCGAAGAGCGGCAACAGCAGCGCCGGCCAGATGT
>JALYMD010000847.1 GCA_030773875.1 Chloroflexota bacterium
GGGGAATTCGATGTTCTCGATGACGGTTGGTGGAGCCGGCTCACCGTCGACACCTCGTCTCTCGCCGGGTCGGACGGCACCTACCCACTATGAACTCCCGTCGGAGCCGATGTCAGCCTCTTGTCAGCGTACCCAATCGTCTACCGCTCGGTCAATGCACCCGCCGCCTCATTCCGTCCGGCGCCGCCGTACACTCTGAGGTTGGTGCTTGGATCGCCACTCCCCGACCACCGGAGCTCGCGTCAAGTAGCGTCGTGACAACCAGAGGAGCAAGCATGACAGCGACCAGTCAGCAGAACGGCGGCCTTCGGCCGGGGAGCGTCCGCGCGTGGCAGCGTGATAGGCGGGATAGGAAACCTCCAGCATTGCCGCTCATCGAAACCTGGATGATAGCCATCGTTAATCCGGCGATGCGCTGATGCCGCCACGCCTAGCCCTGGCCGGCCTCCGCCACCTGACGAACCGCTTCACGTCCGGCCAGACCGGTCTCGATACCTTCGCCCCGCTGCTCCGCGGCGAAGACCTGAGCCACCCAACTGCTGGCCCCGTGCTCAGTGCCGTCCTGGCGGGGTCACCAGGTCAGGTTGGCTGGGAACCGGTACCCATCCTCGCTGCGGCCGCCTCGCCCGGCGGACCCGTCACGCTCGAAGCGTTCAATGCGATCACGGCAGAACTCACTGCTGGCCTTCAAAGAACCCGGCCCGACGCGCTGCTCCTGGATCTGCCGGGCACGACCATCCTTGAGGACGGCATCGCCGGCGAAGCGGCGATCGTCGCTCGCGCCCGTGAGACGCTCGGGCCTATGGCGCCGATCGTTGTCACGAGCAGCCTCCTGTCCACCTTCACCGATCGTCTCGTCGGCGTCGCCGATGTGGTGCTTCTCCTCGAGGACTCCCACAGCCGCAGATCGGACTTCACCCCCAGCCTTCTGACGACCCTCGGCCGCGTCCTAAACGGCCGGGTGAACCCCACCTCCGTGACTCGAAAGCTGCCCCTCCTCGTCGTGCCCGATGTCGTCAGGGACCACACGGAAGCGATGGACGGACTTCTCGAACTCATTCGCGAAACCCAACAGGTCGAGGGCGTGGTGCATGCCGGGTTGGCGTTCGGATTCGCCTACGCCGACTCGCCGGACGCCGGCACGGATGTCGTCCTGGTCACTGATGGCGATCATGGTCTAGCCGAGCGGCTGGCGGATGACCTCGCGGCTGCGGTCTGGTCCCGGCGCCACTCCTTGCAACCGTCCACGCTGACGGTCGAGGAAGCGGTCCACGCCGCCATGTCGGGTAGCGCCGGCAACGACTCGGACCCTGGCGAAGCAGGCGGACCGCTGGTACTCCTAGACGGTGGGGACGACCTGCGTGGCGGCGCGCCTGGAGACGGCACAGCGCTCCTCTGGGCGTTGCTGGATCTCGGCGCACCCGACGCGCTGTTCGCCCTCCTGGTCGATCCGGCGGCCGTTGCCTCAGCGTTCGCGGCCGGGGTCGGAACCAGCCTAGAGCTGCCACTCGGGGCGGCCTCTGGTGAGGAGCATGGGTTTCCGATCGACGTGATCGCGACAGTCGGCGCGTTGGCCTGCTCTGACGCCAACAGAACCACACCCAGCCGCGGGACCGGCCGCACCGCTGTACTCCGATGCGAAGGCCGCTACGGGCAAGCGGTGGAGGTCGTGGTCGGCGAGCGGTGTCCTGTTGCCGGCGAACGTGACCTGTTTGGCCCGCTCGGGGTCGATCCCATGACACACAAAATCTTGGCGCTCAAACCGGGAACACCCTGGTCGTCCAGACTCCAGCCGGTACGCCTGCTACGTGTCGACACGCCAGGTCCAACTCGCCTCAACCTCGCGGATCTACCCTTTCGCCATGTTCCGCGACCGATCTGGCCCCTCGACCCCATCCCCAATACCCCCGGAGATTGGGGAGACAGATGATGGCCATCCATCCATGATGGACGATGGCTTGCCGGATGGGGCTGTCGGCGCTACGCTGCACGCTCGGTGGCGTGTGCCGGCGGCCACAGACTGTGCCATCCCGCCGGGTGGGCGCGTCACTGGACGGCGGTGGAGGAACGGGAGGGCAGGGGCGGATGGAAACGTACAACGTCTACATGGACGAGTCGCCGGCCGGCAGCGAGATGGACGGCGAGGAAGGATTCGAAGTCGAGTTCCGCGTCGTTGCCAACAGTTCTGATGACGGCGACCCGGAGAACAGCGCGGTGCTGGCCGGGCTGGACCTCGTTGATCTCATCAACCTCCGGGATGCGCTGCAGCAGGAGATCGACATCTACGCGCTCACTGCCCTGGAGGCGGAGGCGGGTGTTGATGGCGATGGCGATGAGGGCGAGGAACTGATGCCGTAGC
>JALYMD010000848.1 GCA_030773875.1 Chloroflexota bacterium
GCCGACGAGGTTGCGAGGGCGATGACGGCGTGATGGCACACCGGCCGAGCCGGGGGCGGGGACAAGTAGACCTGCCCCCAGCATCTCGGACCGGCCATTGTGGGAAAATTCTCGGTTAGGCTCTGGAGCGCTGACTGAGGAGACGGGCCATGAAGCGGTCCCAGTTCACCGACCAGCAGATCGCCTTCATCCTTCGACAGGCAGAGGAAGGGACGGCGGTGGAGGAGGTCTGCCGCAAGGCGGGGATCTCGATCCAGACCTACTACCGTTGGCGCAAGAGGTACGGCGGGTTGATGCCCTCCGAGATGCGGCGGCTGAAGCAGCTCGAGAAGGAGAACGTCCGCCTCAAGCGGCTGGCGGCGGACCTGTCGCTCGACAAGGAGATGCTGCAGGACGTCGTCCGCCGAAAGCTATTAAGCCTGCGCGTCGCCGGCAGATGGTGGACCATCTCCGAGGCGCTTGGCGGGTGAGCGCGCGGCGGGCCTGCGCGGTGCTGAAGGCGCCGCGCTCGACCTATCACCACCGCGCCAGGCGCGACGCGCAGGCCCAACTCCGGAGCCGGATCCGGGAGATCGCCGAAACCCGGGTGCGCTACGGCTACCGGCGGATCCACGTGCTCCTGAAGCGGGAGGGATGGGCGGTGAACGCCACTGGGCACGCCACTCCAGTGGGAACGGCTCCATCAACGCCGGTAGCCCGAGCCCCTGCGGCTGCCGCCCGTCCAGGATCGCCTCCACGATGTCCGGCGCCAGCAGCGTCAGCCGCAGGACGCGGCCCAGGTAGCCTCGGTCGACTCGCCCGGCGTGGACCTCCGAGCAGGGCTGCTGCGGTCGGCGGATGCAGCGGATCCAGGACCGCTGATGGGGCCGGACTGCCTGCTCTTGCCGCAGTGGCAGAGCCATCGCTCTCGCCCTTTCCCTCCTCGCCGCCGGTCTGCCAGCCTGCGCTGATCCGGATTGGTGGGGAGACGCGCGATGTGCGGTGCCTGCGTGATGGACACGGCCGCCGGGAGGCTCGGGCGCCGGGGGGCGCTGGCCGCGGCCGCCGCCGCGCTCGCCGTGATCAGGCCGTCATCCAAACTTTCGCATAGCTCTCAGCGCGACTTGCGCGGCCACTTGCCGGCGGCGATTGCATTGAGCTGCTCCACTGACATCGCGTCGAGGTCGAGCTGCGCTGCGTCCAGGCCGAAGGCCTCGCGCTCGCCGGCCTGGAGAATCTTCAGCGTCTCGGCCAGCACGCGGCCGTTCCTGAACGCCCGTGGTCGCCGCGCACGGCGTCATCGAGGAGCCGGCGGGCAGCGGCCCAATCGGCACGATGCCGGTCGAGCATCGCGTCGCGGAGGTCGTCCGGGTCCATCTCCGGGGTGTGCGGGAGGGCGAAGATGGGTCTGGAGGAGCCACACACGCGGTGCGCATCCGGATCCGCGCTCCAACAACCAACATCGGCCTCCGTACCGCCCTGCGGCGGGCGGTGCTTCCGCCAGCCCTCGCGGATGCGGCGGCGGAGCGCCTCAGCGGAGACGTTCCATGGACCTCCGCCGGCCCTCGTCAGCCAAATCAGCCCGGGATTGGCCGACGCCTCCCACATGGTTCTGACGCTGCGCCATTCGGCGGGATTCAAACGGGCCACGAGCAATGCTCCCTGCTCGGGTTGAGGCCACATCTCGCTCGTCACGACGGCGCGGGGGGCACCTCCGGCCCACCTGAGCCCCACCTACGGCCCGACTCCTGGCCCAAGCAGCGCCGGGTGGCGCGGCCGCCGCGGCCTCGTGCACCAAGGGTTATGGCTGCCAGACGGCACCGACACTTTCTCAGTCGCATCACTCGGCACGTCTCTGGTGCTCGAAGCAGAACAAGCGTCCGTCCCGATCACGGTCCAGCGCCACGCCGAAGCCCCACGCGGCCAACCGCCCACAGGTGCGGCAGTAGTGCAGATGCGTGCCGTTGGGCAGCGCCTCCACCAGACCGGCCCGCGCGGGAGCCGGCGCCTCGGCCCAAATGCCGGCGGCGGTCTCCTCACGC
>JALYMD010000849.1 GCA_030773875.1 Chloroflexota bacterium
CTCTTTCAGGACACCGACGATCTGTTCCTCTGAGAACCGGCTCCGACGCATACCGTCCTCCTTGGGGTGCCATTCACCCCCAGAGGACTCCCATTTTCGCCGGACCAGCTTTCGGGGGGCAGGTCATCATCATCGCCTCTACCGCGGGACGCGCTGCACGTCCAGCAAGATGGCGGCCATTGAAGACCGCTCAGAAATGCGTCTCACCACCGTTAACGACAACAGCCTTTCGTCCCGGTCAGGGACGAAAGGCTGCCACGCGAATGGCTCGCTTCCGCGGTACCACCCTGCTTGATCGGCGCTTTAGAAAGGTCAACCATCCGGACGAGAAACGGGTGGAGCTGAGGGGACTCGAACCCCTGACTTCAACACTGCCAGTGTTGCGCTCTCCCAGCTGAGCTACAGCCCCGCAGGGTCCGGTTGTCGACGCCTCCTTAAGCCTTCTGCCGATCCGCTCTGAACCCGATAACGGAGGCAACCCGGCGTGAACTAGACCCAAAAAGGGCATCACCCACGCGGCTCACGGGCGAGTTCGGCACCTACCGTCGCCTCGCATCAACCGGCGACTCGCTTGCCAACGGAGCCTACTACTCCCGATCCACGCCTGCGGAGCAAACCCTCCGGTTGCTCCGTCTTCCCGCACTCGGACCCCGACCTTCAGACGCTGAACACGCCCCAAGACGCTGCCCTGTACGTATCGTTAGTCTAGCAGCCGGTGAGAAAACGTGTCAACGTCAGTGGCCGCTCCCTGCCGATCCCAGGCACGACCGCGACCTGGACAGCAACCTGCAGTCCTTGAGGGATCAGGGTCCGCAGAGCTAGTGCACGAGCACAAGCCAACCGACCTAGCGACGGCACGAACGGGATATGGCACGTTACCCCAATTTCTGGCACATGCCGCGAAGCCACCCTAGAGTTCCGCGTAGCATAAGAGAAGGCAGATACCATATGGGCGAGGGCTGCCAACCGTAGTCGTTACGGAACCGATTAGCAACCGGTGAATGAGGAGTCAACACTTATGCGTCGTTTGGTAATGCTACCGTTGGCGCTGCTCGCGTTAGCGCTGCTCGCCCCAGCGGCGATGGTGACACTGGGCGTGTCACAGGGCATAACAGCTTGTTCAGTCACTCCCCGCTCGGCCGATCCACCGAGGATTATGTCGGAAGAGACGTCGGCGCCGGTCTATGGCTACCGGGTCGTGCGCGAATACCCGCACGACCCAACTGCATTCACTCAAGGCCTCGTCTATGCCGATGACGTCCTCTATGAAGGGACAGGGCTAAACGGGGAATCGACGCTGCGAAGAGTGGATCTGGAAACGGGTATGGTGCTCAAACAGACCGCCCTCGACGCCAAGCACTTCGGTGAGGGGATTGCGATCGTTGATGACCGCATCTACCAAATTACGTGGCAAACCCATACGGCCTTTGTCTACGACCGAGAGACACTGAAGCCCCTAACGACCTTGCGCTACCCGACAGAGGGGTGGGGACTGGCCACCGACGGCGAACGACTCATCATGAGCGACGGCACCAACCGGCTCTTTTTCCGAGACCCGGACACGTTCAAGGCACTGAACCGCGTCGCCGTATGCGACGGAAATCAGCCGGTGCCGGATCTCAACGAACTGGAATATGTTGATGGCGAGATCTGGGCCAACGTCTGGCAGAGCGACCGCATCGCCCGGATCGACCCTCAGACCGGCCGGGTCACGGGCTGGATCGACCTCAGCGGCCTCCTGCCCGTGGAAGAGAGCGAGGGACAGGCCGTGGATGTCCTGAACGGCATTGCGCATGACCCCGGGACGGGTAGGATCTTTGTGACCGGTAAGCTCTGGCCCAAGCTATTTGAGATTGAGCTGATCCCGCCGCGGTAATGCCTCCAGCCGCCGGGGAATGTTCTGCCGCCGGCCGCCTCCGTGCAAAGTCAACGACGAGCCGGGCGCCCTGCCGTGCTCGCCGTTGGCGTCCTTGGACCATGGAGTGAATGATCCGCCTGCCGATTCAGCGAGTGGCGCCAGCGTGAGCCCGGACGGCGAAAGACTCAGCGAGAAGTGGGCAGACCTTCGGCAATCTCGTGGAGCAGCTCCACACACTCCTGAACGCCGTGCACCGTTACGTCAGTCTCGGCAAGAACCTCGGGCTGGGTTTCCGGCGCTAAAACTCCCACCCGCACCCCGGTGATTTCGCCAGCATCCCGGAGTTCCCGCACCGCCCGGAACGCGTCGACGTCGGTCAAGTCATCACCGAGGAAGACAACCCCCCGCAGGCTGTGCTCGCGGATCAGATCGATGAGCGCAGTGCCTTTGTTGACCCGTAGGCGCGGTCGAAGCTCGACGACCAGGCGGCCCTCCGTGACCAGCAGGCCAGCGTCGGCGGCCGCCTCATTCGCGAGTTCCACCAGGACCGCCCGCGCCTGCTCAGGACGGGGAGCCAGACGGTAGTGTATGGACCCGGATAACCCCTTGTCTTCCACCACCAGGCCATCCCCCGCACCAAGCGCGCTGGCCCGCTCGTAGATGCCTCTCAGGGCATGTCCCAGCGTGGCAGCGCTGGCCACAGCGTCGGGGTGCATCCAGGTCGTTCCGTTGTGCCGGCGCTCCGTACCGTGATTCCCCACATAGACCAGACCAGGCACGCCAACCAGCGATTCGCCTACCGAGGCGGATCGTCCGGTGACGACCCCGACAAACGCCAGCCGCTCGGCGAGACGGCGGAGTGTTTCCCGCGCCCCCTCCGTCACCACCGCCTCCCCCGGCGTCGGTGCCATGACGCTGATCGTGCCGTCGATATCGGTGACGAGTCCCGACGGAGTGGACGAGAGCACGTCGAGGCAGCGACGCACCGCCTCGGCTCGTTCATCTCCGAGTCCACGAGGGTTCGGGTGCATGCCTCCGTCACCTCCATCGTCACGAACCAACGAGCGATCAAGTGCCACTCGCAGCACCGACTCCAACATTCCTGCCGATTGGTCCTGCGCTGCCCCACGGCGGCCGTATGCTGATCGGGCCACAGGACGAACATTGATCGCCTCTGTTACCCGGCTCGTAGGTTGAGTCGCTGATCACCGGTAGCGATAGATCGTTCCGTCGCTGGCGTTGACAAAGAGGTCCTTCACGCCGGTGCCATCCAAGATTGCCACATGGAAGTAAATCGCATTCCGCGGCGCATCGGGAGGCCCGTACGGCGCCTCCTCGCTGCTCGGGCGAACTTCTATCCCGCTCACTGGATCCAGGACGGTGGTGTCACTGAAGCTAGCTTTTGACAACCACCTCCCGAGATTGGCAAAGCTGACGTCCTCCAAGACGAGCGTGGGGCGCCGCTCCGCCTCCGCGGGCGCAACGGTGACCTCGCCGGTATCACTCACCAGCAGTTCCTCCGCTCCCTTGGAGTAAAACGTCGCCCGCCACCGGATGCCCGTCCCAACCAACTCACACCCGACACGCAGGCCGATCAGGCGAGCATCGCGTTGCCACGCTCGGGCGGCATCATAAGCCTTGGCCATCCCAGCGTCCCGTTCCGCGTCCAGGGTACGCAGGTCACCGACGGTGAGGCGTCCCCCGGAGCACTCCCCACTGGACTCGCCCCCCGCTTGGGTTGAGGCCGCCCCCGTGGTCGGTGACGCGCCCACTGCGGTCTCCCGATCCGCCTCGCCACTCCCGCAGCCGGAGAGGGTGAGGCTCACGAGGAGTGTCACGATCACCGCCCGTGACCTGGCGAGCATAACGAGAGGCATCCCACAGCACCACCTCGTCGGCACAATAAACAACCCCTTACCAAACGTCGGTCGGGAGCCGGCGGATGATAGCACTCGCCCACCGACACCTCACCATGTCCGAGCGGTACAGGCACCGGTACCCCTCCACGCCGAGCCAGGAGGTGCCTCGGATATACTGGCCGGACGGGTGCTCTCTGCGCTAGCGGAGGGGCATGCCGATGCTCGCGCCACGTCAACACGATGGCCGTCGAGCGAGGACTTGTGGAAGGGAACCCGCTGAGGCGCGGGCGGAGCGACATCGGAATGCACCTCTACAGCACGCAGACGGGCCAGGTAGAGCGGTTCATGCCGCGCAACGGGGCCGTCGGCCTCTACGTCTGCGGGGTGACGCCCTACGACACGACACACGTCGGACACGCCTTCACCTTTCTCGCCTTTGACGTGCTTCTGCGTTACCTCCGCTTCGACGGTCAGGACGTCACCTATGTCCAAAACGTCACGAACATCGACGACGACATCCTCCGTAAGGCGCGAGAGATGGGCACCACCTGGGACAAGCTGGGCGAGCAGGAGACGACGAAGTTCCGCCAGGACATGCGAGACCTCAACGCGCTCGACCCTGACCACTTCGTCCGTGCCACCGACTATATCCCGGCCATGGTGGATATGATCGGGACGTTGATCGAGACTGGCCACGCCTACGAAACAGCCGGCAGCGTCTATTTCTCCATTGAGAGTGACCCGGACTTCGGCAAGCTCAGCCACCTTCCGAGACCCGAGATGCTGCCAGTCGCCAATGAGCGGGGCAACGTTCCGGACGATCCAAACAAGCGCGATCCGCTAGATTTTGTCCTCTGGCAGGCAGCTCAACCCGGCGAACCGTCGTGGGACACCCCTTGGGGAGCCGGGAGACCCGGTTGGCACATTGAGTGCAGCGCCATGGCGACCACGCTTCTCGGCCCGACTGTCGATATCCACGGCGGCGGCGGCGATTTGATCTTCCCTCACCATGAGTGTGAGATCAGCCAGTCAGAGCACGCGACGGGCGTTTCACCCTTCGTCCGGTATTGGGTACACACGGGGATGGTGGAGTATCAAAACGCCAAGATGAGCAAGTCCCTCGGCAACCTCGTGCTGGTGCGCGACGTACTCGAAACCTATTCGGCCGATGCGCTTCGCTTGTACTTGTTCTCCAACCAATATCGCTCGGCATGGGAATACCGGGACGAAGAGATCGATGAATGGGCAGGCTTGGCATCCGACCTCCGTGAGGCAGCGGATTTTCCAGCCTACGGCATCGAGCAGGTCGTGGATGTCGTGCCATACCGGGAGCGCTTTGTCAATGCCATGGACGACGATCTGAATACGCCGGTAGCCGTCCAGGCGCTCCGGGAGATCGGACAGGCGATTCTCGAGGCGCCCGAGGATGACGACGTGCGGGATGCGCAGGACACGCTTACCGAGCTTGCCGACATCCTCGGACTTACCCTGACGGATTAGCGGGCGTCGAGCCGTTGTCCGGCCAGGGAGCAGCCTGGCCCCTGTGCTATACTTCGGCGCCGCAGTCGGAAACGTACCGAGCGGAACATTTAATCAGCCTTTCTGCTCCAACGACGCCGCGGGTGCAACGCCGCGGACACGCGCCGGTTGGGGCTATCCCAGAGAGAGGAGTTGCCGTTGCGCCAGTACACCCCTGACGCCCGCACCTACGAATTGATGACGGTCCTCAGCCCAGATGTCCCCGAGGATGACATCACTGGCATCCTTGACGCGATCTCCGGCTACGTCACTGACGCCGGCGGGACTGTGCAAGAGGTCCTGCGTGATTCCCCCTGGGGCCGTCGTCGCCTGGCTTACGCGATCCGGCACGCGGGTCGCGACGTTCGAGACGGCTTCTACACCCTCTATCACCTGGAACTGTCGCCCAACCGGGTAGCGGACGTTGAGCGGGAACTCAAGCTCAACACCCAGGTCATCCGGTATCTGGTTACCCACTACACGCCCAAGCCGATCGATCCCCGCGCACAAATGGACGCCGAGATCGATGCCGAGGAGGCTGCGGCGGCCGCGTATGCCGCCGCGCAGGTGGCAACTCAAGCCAATGGTTCCGGCCCTGCCGCTGTCGCATCGCCAGGCGGAGCCGCCGAGGCTCCAGCTGCCGCCGTTGCCGCACCGGTGGCACAGGCTAATGAGGCAGAGGGAGCGCCTGAACCCTCCGCACCCGCCGACGCCGCCGCTCAACCGGTTGCGGAAGATGACCAGGCTCCGGGGTCGGTCAACGACGCCGGCACCGGAGAGAGCTAGATGGCGGGCATCAGCAAGGTCATCTTGATCGGCAACCTCGGACGTGACCCGGAGACACGGTACACGCCAAACGGGACAATGAACGTTCAGTTCTCGATGGCCGTGACTCGGCGGCGGAACGACCCAAGCGGGCAGCCACAGGAGAACACGACCTGGTTCCGGGTGACGGCCTGGGGTCGGCTTGCCGAAATTCTAGACGGCCTCACCCAGAGTGGCTCCCTGGTCAAGGGTAAGCAGGTCTACGTAGAAGGTCGCCTTGAATCGCGCGAGTATCAGGATCAAGCGGGTCAGACGCGGACATCTCTGGACGTCACCGCCAATGAACTCCAGTTATTGGGTTCCCGCGCTGACAGCGAGATGGGTGCTGGCTCTTTTGGTGGAGGACGGGGTCCGGGCGGGCAACGATCCCAGCGAGAACCAGGCCCAACCGATCCAAGCGCTGATTTCGACGACGTCCCTTTCTAATCAACGCGTACCCAACCTTTTAGTGGGACGAGTGCGTTCCACCGACCAGCAGATAACGGCGAGGTAATGATCATGACAGACGGACGAGATCGGGAGAGAGCGTCGGCGCGGCCCCCTGGCGGACTGGGCGCCGGGAATCGCTCCGAGGGTGGTGAGCCCCGATCGCGGTTCGGTGGCGGCGGCGGAGGCCGGTTCGGCGGCCCGGGCGGTGGCGGCGGTGGCGGAGACGATCGACCGCGCGGTCGGCGGCCGGGGGGGGGCGGCGGAGGTCGCTTCACGTCACGGCGAAAGGTCTGTGCCTTCTGCCTCGACAACATCGGCGAGGTCGACTACAAGGACCTTGCCCGGCTGCGCCGCCACGTTGCGGAGCGCGGCAAGATTGAGCCCCGGCGGAAGCAGGGCACCTGCGCCAAGCACCAGCGATCGCTGACCGTCGCCATCAAACGAGCACGGCACCTCGCGCTCCTGCCTTACACTGGCGGCAGCCCGAGGGGATAAGGCAGCCTGGCCGGGATCATCAATTCAGATGCTCCAGAAG
>JALYMD010000850.1 GCA_030773875.1 Chloroflexota bacterium
TGCTGGGGGAGCGGTGCCGGGTCCTGGAGCGGGAGCGCGTTCGGGTCAAGGCCCATACCCGCTTCCACTGGTGGCCCCAGGAACGCCACCCCAGGAACCTCTCGTGATCATCCGGAGGACGTATCAGGACGAGCGGCTCGGCCATGCCATCTCCACGAACAGACTGTGGACGCCGTTAGGCGGTGGACAGCCCCGCGGACGCTAGGAGTGATGATCGCTCGGGGCACGGCCTGAACCGGTACTGACAGCCGTGCCCTAGCCGTGCACCTCCAGGGCCTCCTCGACCGCCTCAGCCGTGATGCCAAAGTGGGATGCGGACCAGGCAGCCTGGCCACCCCGGAGCAGGATCACCTGTGGGGACTCGTGGCGGACACCGGTGCGCTGCGCCACCTCCCGAGCGACATCTTTGGCACGGGCGACGTCGATCAGAGGCGCATCGGGGGCAACGTGCAGCATCTCCCGATAGGCGTACTCGGAGATGGAGCAGCCGGGATCGTGCTTGAACAGCAGAACCGGCTCCTCCTCCGACCGCGCGAACAGCGGTTCCAAGGCCGTCAGCTCCGTCACCTGTTCGAACCGCCCCGCCATTGTGGATCCCCCTTCGGTCGCGCCCCGCACCCCTCGTCGCCCTGCCGTGGAAGCAAGAAGCAAGATCGCTGCCCGCCAGGCGGCGCGTGCACGATCCATCACGTCTCAGCGCATCTTCCGTCCCAAGGCTTCACGGTCGGGTTCGAGCAAGCATCCCTCGGGGTATCTTCGCTTGCCTCCACATCCTCCCTATGCCGGTTCCAGATAGGTTCCATCCACGTAGCACCACGCCCAATCCTCGCCCCGCTCGAATGATCGGACGATGGGATGGGTGGTCGCGTGGAAGTGCTTGGTGGCGTGTTTGTTCTTCGACGAGTCGCAGCAGCCAACGTGGCCACAAACCAAACACATCCGCAGGTGAACCCAGGTATCACCCGTCCTCAAGCAATCCTCGCAGCCCTGGGCACTCGGTGCCACGTCCTGAATCTGATTGAGGTGCGTGCATGCCGTTGCCATCTCGTCTCCTCCTTCGTCCGCGCCATCCCATGCCGCGCTCACGACCGCAGTTCTGACCTCGTAGCCGCGCTCGATCCTCAGACCCATCGCCTTGCCTCCCTCTAGGGACTCCCCATCGAGGACGGGGGAGGAGACCGGGATCGGCAAGGGGTAGGTGGGCCCTCGCACCGAGTGATTCGGCTCATCCGGACGCGCTCGCCGCCGGAGCCGTCGCGCCCGCGCGCGCTTCCCTCCCGGCGGGCTTGCCCTCGATCAGCAGCCAGGCACTCAGGGCGCTGGCGAGGGCCATGCCGGCGGCGAGCAGCATGACCAGGCGAAAACCGGTCACGAAGGACGCGTCGACGGCATCGCGGACGGCCGCTTGCGCCTCCGCACCGGCGCCTTCGGGGGCCTCTGCCCCGGCAAGCCGGTCCCGCTGGGTGTCCAAATCGGCCCGGACCTCCGGCGCCAGGTCGAGGTTCGCGAGGCGGTCGTCAAGGTCGCGACCGAAGGCGCCGGCGACGACGATGCCGAAGAGCGCGACCGCAAGCAGGCCGGCGGTGCGGGCGACGGCGTTGTTGATTCCGGAGGCGAGCCCGGCGTGACGCTCTTCGACCGCCCCCATTACCGTGGTCGTCAGCGGCGCGACGGTAATCGTCATCCCGATCCCAAGAATGACGATGGCCGGGAAGAAGGTGGTCCAGTAGGAGCCGCCGACGCCGGGAACCGCGAAGAGGGCGAACCCGCCCGCAGCGATGACCGGGCCGACCACCAGCGGCGGCTTGGCACCGAAGCGGCCGATCAGCCCACCGGCCCAGCGGGAGAGCCCGAACATGATCAGGATCATCGGCAGAAAGGCGGCTCCGGCGGCGGTCGAGCCATAACCTTGGACCTGGACCAGGTTGAACGGGAAGAAGAAGAGCGCCCCGCCGAGGGCCGCGTAGAGGAGCAGCGTCAGCAGGTTCGCCCCGCTGAAGGTTCGGGAGCGAAAAAGCCCGAGAGGCATCATCGGCGCCCGTTCCCGCGCCTCGGCAAGCACGAACCCGGCCAGCGCCCCGCACCCCACGATCACAGCGGTGAGCACGCCGGGATCACCCCAGCCCTCGGTCGCGGCCCCGGTCAGGCCGTAGACGAGCGCCCCAAGCCCGAGCGTGGCCAGCGCCGCCCCGGCCCAATCCAGGCGCCGGTCGCGCCCGTGTCCCGGCTCTCGGGCACCTTCAGGAGGGTGATGACGAGCACCACCGCCGCCAGCGGCGCGTTGATCAGGAAGACCCACCGCCAGGAGGCGTTGTCGACCAGCCACCCGCCCAGCACCGGTCCCAGGGCGGAGGTGATGGCGGTGAACCCGGACCAGGTGCCGATCGCCCGCCCGCGCGCCTGCTCGTCGCGGAACGCCGCGCTGATGATCGCCAGGCTGCCGGGCACCAGCAGCGCCCCGCCGATACCCTGCGCCGCTCGCGCGGCGACGAGTTGCCCAACGTCCTGGGCCAGCCCGCAGGCCACAGACGCGGCGGTGAAGATCGCGACGCCGAGGGCAAACACCCGCCGCCGCCCGAAGCGGTCTCCGAGCGACCCGCCCACCAGGATCAGGGCGGCGAGGAACAGGGCGTAGGCCTGAACCACCCACTGGACCCCGGCCTGGGTTACCTCGAGGTCGCGCTGGAGGGTGGGCAGCGCGACGTTGACGACGGTGCCGTCGATGAAGGCCATGCTGGAGCCGAGGATCGTGGCGGCCAGGACCCAGCGCCCGACATCGGGAGCGCACGGCGGCCCGTCGGCGCGGGTGACCGCGATCACGCCCTCGTCGCAGGGCGCCTTGGCGGTGGTGACGATGGCAGCCTCCCTGACGACGATCGAGGGCGGTCCGACGGCCGTCTTCCACGGCCTGGGGAGCACGCCCCCCGGAACTTACGAGGATCGCGGCTGGTCCCGCTCGGCCGGGGCAATCGGCAGCGAGATCCGGAAGCAGGTCGAACCGGGGGAGGATTCGACCTGAATGTCCCCGTGGTGGTGCCCGACCAC
>JALYMD010000851.1 GCA_030773875.1 Chloroflexota bacterium
GGCAGGGCCGGGGCGAGGAGTCGCTACGAGACCGGCGATGCGATCGGGGTTGCCGCCGGAACGGGGAGAAGATCGGTCGTATAGGCTCGGGAAACGTCGAGGTCAGCCGGGATGAGGCCCCGCTGAACCATCCAGGCAGCATAGGCGTCCCAGCGGGCCGGGGTCTGGATGCCGAAGACGGGCACCTCGTCCGTCCAGACCGGCGCCAGCAGAGCCAACCCCTGCGTCTCGACGGCCCGGTCCAGGTCCGGACTCGCAGCGGCGAGCGCGTCCAGCGTCGCTTCCTGCTCCGCGGCTGCCTCCGCGTAGCCGCGCTGCGCGGCCCGCAGGAACGCCGTCACCGTCTCCGGCCGCTCCGCGACCGTCTCCTCACTCGCGGTCAGGACCAGCTCGTAGTAGTCCGGCACGCCCCACTCCTCGACCCGGAGCACGTCCACCGGGTACCCCTCCCGCTCGGCAAGGATCGTCTCGTGGGTCCAATAGGCGCCCATCACGGCCGCCGCCCGGCCGGAGATGGCCGCCGGGACGAGGTCGTAGCCAACATTGACGAGATTCACGTCCTCAAGCCGGGCGCCGTCCGCTTCCAACATGGTCGCCAGGAATGCTTCCTGGCTTGGGATGCCGGGATACCCTACCGTCTTGCCGACCAGGTCTTTGGGCCGGGTGATGTTCTGGGTTTGTGTTGCCATCACGCCGAGCAGCGGGTGCTGGACTAGCGCGGCGACGGAAACGACCGGCACCCCTGCGGCCCGCTGCAGCAGCAGATCGGTCTGGTAGGAGATGCCAAACGTGTCCTTGCCGGCGCCGACGGTCTGCAGCACCGTGGTCGGATCAGCCGGGGTGTAGAGCTCGACATCTAGCCCTTCCGCCGCGAAGTAGCCGCGGGCCTGGGCCAGGTAGAGCCCGGCGTGGTTGGCGTTCGGATACCAGTCCAGCGCCACCGTCACGTTGGTCCGCTCCTGCGCGAACGCGGCCCCCCGTAACCCTACCCCGGCGCCGGCCGCGCTAAGCACGAGCACTGCCAGCAGGACCAGCAGAGCCAATCCCCTCACGCCATTCTTCCGCCGGTCGGTTGTCCGCCGCATTGCACTCCCCTTTCGTGGTTGCCCGCGAGACGAGCGGGCAACAAAAACGCACCGCCGAACGGCGACGGTGCGCGGGGGGCTGGGCGCGAACATCATCCCTGCGCGGGCATTACCCCGATCAGGTTCGACGGTCGGTGGCAGGATCGGCCACCCTCTCAGCCCGGCTCCCCGAGCTCCCGTTACGGCGCTCTTCGGTTGTCGTCTGGAGGGTACGCAGCCGCCGCTGTGCCTGTCAAGCGCGTGAAGACGAATTCAGAGGGTCCGCCCGGTAGGAAGGCCGGGCAAACGATCCGGCCAGCACGAACCCCAATCGCCATATGAGCGCCTGCAATCCGCGTGGGAGCACTTCCAGTCCTCAACCTGAGGCAACCGCCATCGCCTGGGCACCCCGAAGAGGCTAGGTGAAGAAGCCCATATCCCAGAGTTTTCCGCAACGCTACGATCCGCCCCGACGGGGAAGACGGATGGTTGGGGCACCCCGTCCGCACTGCACAAGGAACCCCCGGATGCCAGTCGGGCGTCTCGGGGGTTCCTGGGTTAAGGGGTTGCTGAACTCGCATGATACCGGAAGGCGGTGCATCAGTTCTGCCGGTTCCTCACTGTGCACGTCTGAGTGTGGCCTCCGAGAAGGTCCTCCAACCCTAAGCGCGCCCAAATCGTGCGGAAAGAGAACATCTTCAATGTTCCACGCACTTGCCCTTCTGGCCGCATCCATGTAGCTTCGGCTTCACTTCGGGGGTCGGTCTCGCACCGCGTCGCTACGAGGTCTTGAAGTGACGAGCAGCATGCCCCGATCTGACCATGCCGCCCTCGCGTCCCGCATCGAAGCACACGCCGATGCCCTCGAGGCGCGAGCGTTTGCGCGGATGTACGAGAACCCCTTCTGGGACGCGCGATTCGGTGAGCGTGGCCGGCGCTTCGCGGCTCAGGACCAGCACCATCACCTGAGGTATCTCATCATTGCTCTCCGAATCGGCGGGCCAGGCACGCTGGCGTGGTACGCCCGCTGGCTCCAAACCGTTCTCACGAGCCGCGGCATGTGCTCCCGCCACCTGCACGAGAATTTTGCCAGGCTGGCCGAAGCGATCGTCGCAGAGGGCATCGAGGAGCCGGATCCGGCCCTGGCGTACTTGCGAGCTGGTGAGGAGGCTCTTCGTTATCCGGAGGGAGCGGCACGGGCGGTGCAAGACGCAACCGTTGACCTAACGGATGATGTTGTCTCTAGTCTCTACGGTCGCCATCCCGACTGGTTGGATCGGTGGGGCGAGGCGGGGCGCGCCCGTTGCCGCGACGATGTCACCTACCACCTCTCCTACCTGGCCGACGGCCTTGCCTTGGAGCGACCCGATCTCTTTGCTGGCTACGTGGCATGGACTGCCGGCTACCTTGAGACCCTCGGCATTCCGCGCGACCACCTGGCCGATACCCTCGCCACCCTCGATCGCGCGGCCCGCCACCGTCTGCCGGCCGAGCACCGGGATAGGGTTCTGGCGGCCCTGACGGCCGGGTGGGATGCCCTTCCTATGGACATCCCGTGATCGTCGTCACGTCGCGCATCCGCATCACCAGCGGGAACGCCGACGCCGTCGCGGACCGGTACCAGCGACGCAGTCGCGCCGCCGAGACCTTGCCCGGATGCCTCGGTGTCGAGGTTCTGCGCCATCTGGAGCGGCCGGATGAGTTCGTAGTGGTGATGCGGCGGGCCGACGAGTCGGCCTACGCGACCTACCGCCGGCACCCGGCCTTCAGAGAGGCGCACGCCCGGATTGGGGCGATCCCAGGGAGGCTGTGGATCTCCCCCGACGAGCGGGCGGTCGATCAGTTCGAGGTTCTCTCGTGAGCAGCCTGTTCCCGTTTGCGTCGCTTACTGCCGAGGTCGAGGCGTGGATCGTCCGCGCCCTCGCGCTGACACCCATCGCCTTACCCCCGGACCTCGCCGCCGCGACGGGAAGCTGGAAGGGCGCGCCGGTGACGATCTCGACGCGGGCCTACCAGGGCCGCCCCATCCGCTTCGCCCGCTTCGTCCGGCTCGTCGGCGCCGACCTGGAGATCGGCAACCTGCTCTGCCTGCCGGACCCTGCCTACCCGCTCCCCATCTTTGGGGCGGATCTGGTCGGCCTGCCCCGCGCGACCGCCATGCTCGCCGCCGATCTCTCCCCGACGCTGCCGCCCGGCCCCGATCGCGACCGCCATCTCGAACCGTTCGCGCGCTGCCGGGCGGCCCATCCCCCCTTGCCCCCGGGCGGCCCGCTGCCGGCCTGGTGCCTCGACTGGTTCTCGCCCCATGCGCTCTACACCCGGGTGCCTCCCGAGCAGCTATCCGAGGCGGTGGCTGCCTTCTGGGATCTCCCGCGCTGCTTCGTCGAGGCGGCGCGCCACACCTCGCCCCGCCCTGATCTGGCCCAGGAGATCGCGCGC
>JALYMD010000852.1 GCA_030773875.1 Chloroflexota bacterium
CGCAGCGCGAGCAGGATGGCGGCGATGGCGTTGGGGACGGAGGCGCTCTCCGCACGGAGGATGCAGTGGCCGCCGATCTGCTCCCCAGTGACGCGCAACGTCGAGGCGAACTCTGAGGCGTCGCGGACGGTGACCTCAAGGAAGAGGACGTGCCCGCCGGGGGGAATGTGGTTGTCCTCGCGCTGCTCGCGCTCCTTCAGCAGGTACTCGCGTGAATCGCGCTCGTCGGGGTGGTTGGCGATGATGCGAAGCGAGCCGGCCTCGGCGGCCTCATCAACCAAGCGTTGGGCGGTTTCGTCCAAGATGATCTCCTGGGCACGCAACTCTGTGGTGCGCCAGACGCGGGAGATGAGCGAAGTGATGACGATGGCGGCGATGAAGACGGACGCGATCACGAGACCCTCCGGCTGTTGGATCACGGTGATCGCGGTGGTATAGACGAAGATGACCGCGACGAGGCCAAACCCGAGGGTGGCGCGCGGCTGCCGGCGCCGGCGTGCGGAGAGGGTGACGGCGATCGTGGCGGAGGTAATCACCGCCAGCACTCCCGTTGCGTAGGCGCCTGCCTGCGCATTGACATCGGCCTTGAACAGCACGGTCACGATGAAGCAAATGAGCGTGAAGATCAGGACGAGAGGGCGGGTCGCTCTCGCCCAGTCGGGGGCCATGCCGTAGCGCGGGAGGTAGCGCGGCACGATATTGAGCAAACCGGCCATGGCGGAGGCGCCGGCAAACCAGAGGATGAAGATCGTGCTGACGTCATAGACGGTCCCGAAGAGGTCGCCCAGGTACTGGTGGGCCAAGAATGCAAGGGCGCGACCCGCCGCCTCGCCGCCCTCTTCGAACTCCTCGTGAGGGATCAATACAGTGGTGACGAAGCTGCTGAAGATCAGCATAACGCTCATGATCAGCGCGGCGGCGGTCAGCAGCTTCTGCCCATTGCGGATCCGCCCGGCCGGCCATTCTGGGGTGTCCGATGCGTCACCCCTCACCAGGGGCATGACGACGACGCCAGTTTCGAAGCCTGATAGGCCGAGGGCGAGCTTGGGAAAGAGGAGCAGGGCGGCGCCAACCATCAGCAGAGGGTTGCCGTGCTCCTCGAAGAGCGCATCCTGCCAGTTGGAGACCACGCTAGGGTCCTGCGCGATCTGAACCAACCCGGTGACGACGACCACGACGTTGAGCCCGATGTAGGCGACGACCAGGACAACCGCGATGCCGATCGCCTCGTTGAACCCTTTAAGGAAGACTGCGCCGAGCAACCCAATCAGCACCAAGGTGATCGGGATCTCGTAGCCGTGAAGGAAGTCGGTATACGGGTTTTCCGTGACGTGGGCGGTGGCGTCGGCAGCGGAGAGGGTGATCGTGATCACAAAGCCGGTGGCCACGAAGCCGATCAGGCAGAGCACGAGAAACTTGCCCTGCCACCATTTGAGAAGGTGCTCGAGCATGGAGATCGAGCCGTCACCGTGCGGGCTCTCAACAGCGACCCGCTTGTACATCGGCAGGGCACCGAAGAGGGTGATGAGGACGAGGATCAGGGTGGCGATCGGCGAAAGCGCGCCCGCAGCGAGGGCGGCGATGCCCGGCTGGTAGCCGAGAGTGGAGAAGTAGTCGACCCCAGTCAGGCACATGACCTGCCACCACGGGTGCTGGTGGTGACCTTCCTGGGTGTGCGGCCCCTCCACCTTCCGGGTGTAGCCCTCGAGCAGCCAGTCCTTCAATGGGCTGGCGGAAGGTGCTGCGCCGACGCTGGACGTGGACGTGGCCATGTGCCTCCAGACATCTTCGATAGACGCTGCTTGGTGCCTCGGACACCGCCCATGGATCGTGGAATAGCCGCAACCCCGGAAGAGGATACCAGGAGAGGAGCGGAGAGCGGCGGAGTTTGCGCCACCTTAGGGTCTGATAGAGGACGTGGAGACGAGATGGGCAATGCCTGGGCCGATCCAACAAAGGCGGTGACGATACAGGGTGAGGGTGGGATCGAGCGAACGGGCGCGAGTCGGTCGTCGTCTGGGGAGGAGGCACGGCCATGGAGGAGAAGCCGCGTTATCCCACGACGGATCAGGGGCGGCCAGTCTCCCGGGCGTCCTGGGCGCGGCGGCCATGCTGGACGGCGACGCGGAGCAGGGTGCGGACATCGGCGGCAACGTCCGGCGGGAGCATAGGGTCGGCTAGCAACTCGACCAGATCGGCCAGAATGGGGTCGTCCCACGCCTCGGAGCGGAAACCCGCAGCGGCGAGCAAACGCTCGCGGTCGATCACCGGCAGCGCGAGCGCGTCCGCGATCGCCAGGACGGTGTCGCGCTCCGGCCCTCTCGTGCCCGCCTCGAAGCGGGAAACGGAACTGGGGTCGAGGCCGGCCCGCTCAGCCAACTTGGCCTGCGACCAGCGGCGGGCGGTCCTGAGTTCGGCAAGGAGGGGACCGAAGTCGTTCATGGCTCCCTCTTGCGCTGACCGGATGGCCGACGGCGCTCGGTGAGACCCCGGGGCGATGAGCCAGCGGGGAGAGAAGCCCGTAGGTGAAAAGGCGGCTCGAAAATTCTAGTACGTCCAATGGGTTCGTGGCGACGTCGTTATCATGAATCGAGGGCCATTGCGTCTCGCGGCGGGCTCCCCGAGTCGACCGGGCGACCGCCCGTTAGGTCGTGCCCAAGCCGACCGTGAACCGGGGTTGCCTGGGAGATGAGCGCCGGGTCTTGGCGGGCGAGGCAAGGGGGATCGCAAACGGCCGCACGATGCGGGCTACCGCAGCCGCGGCTTTGTCTATGCGGTTCGCCACGGTGGCGCCGTCCTCCACCACGAACAGTCACCGATGACCTGCAACTACGCTATGCTTGGGTCAGCTCTCGCCAGGACGATGGCGAGGGTCTGCAGCAGGGAGGGTTACCCGTGCATCGCTTGGCCGTACTCCTGCTTCTCGTCGCCGTGCTCGTCGCCCCCCTCGTCCCCCGCTCTCAGGTCAACGCCGCCCCCAGCGACAAGATCCCCGCTGGTGCCCTGAAGGCCACGGTCGTTCGGGCGATCAACGGCAACACGATCGTGGTCGAACGCGCCGGCGAGCGGCAGACGGTCTACCTCCGCCTCGTCGATGCCCCCGCCAGCCACCGTTCCTCGGTCGAGTGTTTCGGCAAGGAAGCGACCAACCGCCTCAGGGTGATGCTCCCGAAAGGCCGCACCATCTACCTCGAGCGAGACCCCTCCGACCCGGGCGGAGCGGGATCCCTGTTGCGCTACGTCTGGTTCAAGGGTATCAAGGGAGGCGTGTACCTCGCCAACGAGATCATGGTCCGAGAGGGCTACGCGATCCTGGACGACAACCAGGCGATCCTCGACGAAGCGGCAACTCAGGGGCGCGGACTCGACCGGCTCCGAACGGCCCAGGAGGCGGCTGCGGCGAAGCAGGCGGGGTGGTGGACAACGTGTCGGGGCACGGCGGTCGCCGTCGCTGCCGCCCTGGAGGCCGCTACCTTAAATACGGGCGCCGCGGCCACGGCCCTGGGCGCCACAGAGCCGGACACCGCGCAGGACGCTACCGGTTCGGATGCCGGCCTGGGTGCCACGGGTTCGGACGCCGCTCTGGGTGCCACGGGCTCGGACGCCGCCGGGCCGGTTGTGCCGGTTCGGGTTGCTATCCCGGCGATCGGAGTGGACGCAGGGATCGAGCAGGTAGGTATCGTGGACGGGGTGATGGGGAC
>JALYMD010000853.1 GCA_030773875.1 Chloroflexota bacterium
CGTGACCCCAGGGGCGGAGGCGGCGCTGCGGGATGCGCTGCTTGGGGTCTACCTGACCTTCTACTTCGAGACTCCCATGCGTCGCGACCTGGACGGTGGTCTCAAGATCGCCCTTGACGCCCTGTGCAGCGCGCTCGGACTGGATGACCGTGCGGTCGTGGACCTCCACCTTACCAAGCGGATCGATCCCCTCCACCCGCGGGTTGAGATTGAGTTGGAAACCATCTCCGACTGGAGCTTCGACCGCTCCTATGTCTACCTCGGCGCTCCCGCAACCGAGCCTGACACATCCACGTAGGCGAGAAGGTTTGCCTGCCGCCGTATCCCGCCGTGATCCTGAGCAGCCTATTTCGGTGCATAGGGAGTGAGGCCATGCGCGACGGTGCCCTGGCGGCGCCGGGTAGAATGACCTTACCGCAGACAGGCAGGGATGGGCCTCGGGTCCCACGACGTGTCGCGGACGTGGAGAGGAGATCTCCCAGGTGAGTTCGAGTTCCCCAACCCACCCTGATGCCGCGCTTGCTCCTGATCCGGATGACGGGATCGCCGTCGATCCGACTGAGGGACACGTCGAGACGGTCGAGCCTCCCATTGCCGAATCGGCTCACCTGCTCGGGCAGGATGCCCCGGATAAGGCGGCCGTAGACGCTGTCGTGGTGCTCGACTTCGGCTCGCAGTACAGCCAACTCATCACTCGGCGAGTGCGGGAGTGCGGCGTCTACTGCGAGTTGGTGCCGCACGATGCCTCGTGGTCAGACATCGAGCCGCTGCACCCGAAGGGGGTGATCCTCTCCGGCGGGCCGGCGAGCGTCTACGCCCCTGACGCGCCCCACCTGCCGGAATGGGTGCTGGATCCAGCGCGGCAGTTGCCGGTGCTCGGCATCTGCTACGGGATGCAGTTGCTGGCGGACGCCCTCGGCGGGGAGGTGGCGCCGGCGGACCGCCGTGAGTACGGCCCGGCCACGATCACGGTCGCTGGGGACGGCTCTTCCCCGCTCTTCGCCGGCCTGCCGACCGATCTCGCCGTCTGGATGAGTCACGGGGACCACATCGAGACGCCACCGCCCGGCTTCGCGGTGCTGGCCCGCTCGGCGAACTCTCCTGTCGCCGCGATTGGGCGGGATGGACTCGTCGGGCTCCAGTTCCACCCGGAGGTCGCTCACACCCCGCTCGGGAAGGCGATCATCGAGAACTTCCTGCTCCGCATCTGCAGCTGCAAGGCAAGCTGGAGCCCGGAATCCTTTATTGAGGCGGCGACGCGGGACGTGCGAGAGCGGGTGGGCGACGGGCGGGCGCTGCTCGGTTTGAGCGGCGGCGTGGACTCCTCCGTCGCCGCGGCGCTGATCCACCGGGCCATCGGGGACCAACTGACGCCGGTCTTCGTCGACAATGGGCTGCTCCGGCTCGGCGAGGCGGATCTGGTGCGGGAGGTGTTTGCCCGTCACTTCGGGATGGATCTGGTCTACGTTGACGCACGGGAGCGGTTCCTGCGCCGCCTCGTGGGGGTGACCGACCCTGAGGCCAAACGGGTCATTGTTGGGGAAGAGTTTGTCCGCGTCTTTGAGGCGGAGGCTGAGAAGGTCGGGCCGTTCGATTTCCTTGCCCAGGGGACGCTCTACCCGGACGTGATCGAGAGCACCACCGCCGACACCAAAGCCGCCGCCAAGATCAAGACCCACCACAACGTGGGCGGGTTGCCGGCCGACATGCGCTTCCGCCTGGTCGAGCCCCTCAAGTTTCTTTTCAAGGACGAGGTGCGGGCCGTCGGGCGCGCGCTGGGGCTGCCGGACGAGATCGTGGAGCGGCAGCCGTTCCCGGGGCCGGGGTTGGCGGTGCGCCTGCTTGGCGAGGTCAGGGAGCCGGACCTTGACCTGCTCCGCCGCGCCGACGCCATCGTCCGGGAAGAGGTCGAGGCAGCGGGACTGGCGCGGGACGTCTGGCAGTATTTCGCGGTGCTGCTGCCGGTCGACTCTACGGGCGTGATGGGCGACTACCGGACCTACGCGCGGGTCTGCGCCGTTCGTGCCGTAGCCAGCCAGGATGCGATGACCGCGGACTGGGCTCGCCTGCCGTATGACTTGCTGGCGCGGATGAGCAACCGGATCGTCAATGAGGTCCGTGGCATCAATCGCGTCGTCTACGACATAACCTCCAAACCTCCCGCAACGATCGAGTGGGAATAGCCGAGGCTGAGGCTCCCGTTCGTGTCGATGTTCGGCTACGAGGAGGGCTGGCTCAACTCCACGTCATCGAGTGGCACTCAGTAGGCTCCGCGACGCGCTGTTGGGCGACGCTTGCCCAACACACGAGGAGGTCGGTATAGTGCCATTCGTGCGCCGGCCTCACGGCACGACTGGCAGTTGTGTCATTCCGATGGTTGCTCGATTCCCGCGGCGCCACTGGCTGATCTCCCGCGCCCCCGCCCCTGGCTGTTGATCCCGCTGCGATCTCCCAAGCCTGATCCATGTGGCGGTGCGCTCGCCCGCGAAAAGGGGCTTTGATCGTGCCGTCCTCTTTGTTAGGTCCAAGCCGCAGCGCTGGAGTGCGAGGCTACGCGAGCGCAGGGTATCGAGCAGGCTTCGTGGGCAGCGATGTCGTCGATCCCTTCGCGGTCAACCCCATCCGTCGCTCCTTCGCGGTCGTCGCCACGAGCGCGCTGCTTGTTTTCGGCCCCCTGCTCATCGGCGGCGCATTTGCGACGACGGTGCTGCTCGCCGTTGGCTGGCTGGCGGCTACCGGGTTGGTGATGGGCACGCCGATCCTGATCTGGAGCCTGGCCGAGGAGGGGTGGCGTCTGATCCACCGACGCCTACACCCCTCGGTCGACCTGCTCGCCCTCTCGCCTCGGGTTGCCCACATCCTGCTGCGTCACGGCTACGAGTCCATCGAGGCGGTCGATCGTGCCCCTGACGCGACGCTGCTGCTGCTCTCCAACATGGACAGCCGAGGCTTGCGAGAGGTCCGTCGCGCGATCTCCCTCTGGAAGTACCGGCGCTGGCAAGAGCAGGGGTTCCCAGCCACCGGGCACGACTGACCCGTGCGCGGTCAGCCAGAGCGCGTGCCAGAACGGTCGTTCATCTCCCCGGTCGATCGCGAGGCGGACCCCGCGTCCGACAGCGGATTAGCGCTGCTTCTCGGCATTCTGACGGCCGTGTTGGCTGCGTTCGGTCTTTGGTACGTGTTGATCGGCAACCCACCCGCCAACATCGCGCCGCCCACCAGGCCAGTTGCGCCATCGCTGATCACGAGTTCCCGATGCAGTTGGTGCGGGATGGAACGGTGGGACCCGACGTTTGCCGCAACACCCGTTTCGCTTCCGTAGGAGAGCGGTCCCCTGCTGCCCTTGGGCCTATTGGGAGCCGGACACGACCGCGACGCGGGATCGCGAGCCCAGACCCTCTAGGCTAGAGGCTACCCATGGCGTGGGGGCCGCTTCGACTTGGCTGTCCCACCGCCGTGGAGAACCCGAACGGCGACGCCCCACCGCGCGGCAGCGCGGACGGTTGCTGGAAGGGAGCCCGTGGCACGGGGAATCCGGTCGGTGGGTTTAGTGGTCATGGCCGAGCCTGCCGGAAGGGGTGGCGCGACGTGCAGGGCTGGGCGAGGGAAACGCGGCGCGCCCATGAAAACCTCCTTCCTGTCGGGTCGGACGGGGCGCCGGACGCGTCGAACCTGGCCAGGCTGAGAACACCCCGGTCCGGTTCGCCACTCACTCCGCCCGGCGCATAGACGATCCAGGGAGAACGGCGCCGAGTTTCATCGTGTCCGACGTGGATTGACGGTAGCACCCACCTAGGCTGCGCGAAAGAGGGAAAACCCTCAGGAGCGCCGGTCATCAGGCGTTTGGCAGTGACGATCGCCGGTGGCAGGCCATAAGCGTTGGAGAAACAACCATATCGACGCCAAAGGGACATCGTTCAGAAACTTCTGCCCACGCTCGGCTCCAGAGTAGCCAATTCGGTGCGGGCCTGCTCTCGCACCCGACGACAGTGCAGGGTTCATCCGCGGAGATGGTGTGGGATGGCTTCGACCCGCTGGTCAAGCCAGGTGCGGTGCGGGGGCATCAATGCGAGAGGACATACCGGCGTGGCGCGGCGTGTCGCCGCGTTCCAGCCTGGAACTCGCACGAGGGCCAGTCAGTAAGGCTACCGCCGGAATGGCTCGCGATGATCGCGACGGAACCATGGACGTGCAATAAGGCGGCCGTCGTGACGTGCTCGACAGCTCTGTCGATCCGTCTTTGAGCCGCCCAGGGGCAAGGAACTGCCGACGGGTCCAAGGAGCGCGCTATTCCCCGTGTTCGTCCCCGGTTAGGTAGTAGGTCATGCTCCGGTTTGCCCCTGACCCCCTGTACGTTCTCCTGTTCCCTCGTATGCTCTGATCCAGAATCCGGGCGCCGTTCGTCCGCACGGTCTCCCCCGGTGTGCTCTCGTGATGTC
>JALYMD010000854.1 GCA_030773875.1 Chloroflexota bacterium
GCCGCCACCTTCTCCCAAACCTCGTCCGGCGTCTGGTCCGGCACCAAACGCATGTCAATCTTGCAGGTCGCCCTTGAGGGGATGATCGTCTTGCTGCCTGGCCCTCCGTAGCCGCTGGTGAACCCGGCGATGTTGAGCGTCGGCCGGGCCATGATCCGGTCCGCCCACGGCAAATCCGCCGGTGGGGCCATCTCCTTCAGGCCGACCCGGCTGATCATCTCGCCGACGTCGAACGGCAGGGCGTCCATGGCCGCGCGGGCGCCGGGCGTCGGCTCCTTGACGCTGTCGTAGAAGCCCTCGACCGTGATGTTGCCGGCCTCGTCGCGCATGGTGTGCAGGGCGTCGACCAGCATCCACGCGGGGTTCGGCGCCACACCGCCCCAGTGGCCGGAGTGGACGTCACGGCTCGGCCCGGTGGCGCGAAGCTCGATGTAGAGCATGCCCCGCACGCCGTAGTTGATCTGCGGGTAGGCGACGTTCTGCACCGGGCCGTCCGAGGTGTAGACGAGGTCGGCGGTCAGCAACTCGCGGTTGGCTAGGACCGTCTCCTGAAGGTGTGGGCTGCCAGTCTCCTCCTCGCCCTCGAGCAGCACCTTGACGTTGACCGGCAGGGAGCCCGTGGTTTCCAGCCAGCTGCGGATCGCCGCGACATGGCTGAAGTGCTGCGCCTTGTTGTCGGCGATCCCGCGGGCGTAGATGCGGCCGTCGCGGATCGCGGGCTCGAAGGGGGGCGTGGTCCAGAGGTCGAGCGGGTCGGGCGGCTGGACGTCGTAGTGGCCGTAGAAGAGGATGGTGGGCTTGCCCGGCGCGCCGAGCCATTCGCCGTAAACCATCGGGTGGCCGGCGGTCTCGATCTCCCGCGTGCTCAGCCCGGCCTGCCGGAGCAGTCCGGCTTCGAGCGTGGCGCACTCGCGGACGCCGACGTTCTGGGCGCTGATGCTCGGCTGGGCGACGAGCCGCAGCAGATCGGCGAGATCCTCATCACGGCGGCGCTCGGCGGTCTGAAGAACCGCAGCGAGTTGGGTGGTCGACGTTTCAGTCATGACAAAAGGCCTTCCTCTCGGCAACGCGCGGGTGCTCGACGCTGGCGTGATTCTCTCACGACGAGGCCGGGTGAGCCCGCGCCTGTTCCGCGCTTGGAGGTTCAGACTGTGGGATACGCCATCCGCTTGAACGGTTGTCCTTCCTCCAGCGTCAGTCTCCGCGCCCGGAGACAAATGCCCGGGCTCACCCGAGGCAGGCCCACCTGGGCTGAGCACGAGCGGACGCCGATCAGTAAGCGATCAATCGCGGTCAGTATGAGGCGGGTAGCCGGGCCGAACGCTCAACGTGAGCGGGCCAAGTCACAGGGGTGAACCGTTTTCCGAGCGCCAGTGAGCGCGAACGACTTCAACGGCTGGAGGCAGTCTGGATTCGCCGGCGAGCGGAAATGGCTCAACAGCACCCCGCTCCTCACCGACGCGGTACGGTCCTTGGCCGTAATCACCGGGAACGACGCAACCGCGCCACGCCATCTTAGATGCCAGTCAGACTCCCCCTTCGCGAACGAACATGTGTTCTGTACGTGCATGCTCGGGTATAATTCAAGTGGTCCGTTGTGCGAAAGGAGTGCTGGCGATGTGTGGCCGCTACGTCATCAAGGGCAGCCGGGAGTTTTCCGAGCGGTTCCAGCTCCGGCAGGTCAACCTGGGCCTGTTCACCACCTACAACGCGGCTCCCTCCCAGGAACTGCCGGTCGTGCTGCAGCGGGACGGGGAGCGGGAGCTGGACCTGCTTCGCTGGGGCCTCCTGCCGCGCTGGAGCAAGCCGGGGAGCCGCGCGCCCGAGCCGATTAACGCCCGGGCCGAGACGCTGCTCGAGAAGCCGATGTTCCGGTCGCTGGTCAAGTCCAAGCGCTGCCTGGTGCCCGCGAATGGCTTCTATGAGTGGAAGCGCACCGGAGGCCCCAAGCAGCCCTACTTCATCCGGCCGACGGATCAGGAGACCTTCGCCTTCGCCGGCCTCTACGACGAGACGAGGGGCGAGGACGGGGAGCCGATTGGCTCCTACGCGATCATCACCACCGGTCCCAACGAGTTGATGGCCTCGCTCCACGACCGGATGCCGGTGGTGCTGCGGCCGGAGGACGAGGAGGAGTGGCTGGATCCCGCCATCACCGACCCGGGGATCGTGGCGCTGCTGCGACCCTACCCTGCCGAGGCGATGGCCGCCGATCCCGTCAGCACCGCCGTCAACAACACCCGCAACGACGGCCCCGAACTTATCCAGCCGGTGCCGAGCTAGGCCATTCCATTCCTCACGGGGCGGTGCGGCACCGGTCTCTGGGTGCCGTGCAGTTCACCCAGCCGCTGTCCAGTCAAACCGCGGGTGTCCATCAACGCAGGACCGTGACGTAGCGGTTGGCGAAGTCCAGACATTGCGCGGCGGCATCCCCACGCCTGCTCTTCGACCTCGTCGATTGACCCGGTCCTTGGGTCCGGGCTGCGGAGGACGTAGGATGGGAGGGGTCGCAGGAGGCGGCGCTTCGAATGAGGATCGGACGGGGTGAGGCCCGTGGCAGGATCGACAGTATCGGGCTTGAGGGCCCGGGGCGCGACGCCGATGGATGCGGCGGCGATCGCGCGGATCTACAACCAGGGGATCGAGGACCGGGTGGCGACCTTCGAGACGCGTTCCCGGTCGGCCGAGGATGTGGCGGCCTGGTTCGACGGGGTCCACCCGACGGTGGTGGTCGAGGCGGAGGGGGAGGTGGTGGCCTTTGCCTCCACCTCCACGTACCGGCCGCGGGAGTGCTACGCGGGCATCGCCGAGTTCTCGGTCTACGTGGCGCGGGAGGCGCGCGGGCGGGGCACCGGGCGGGTGGCGATGGGGGCGCTGCTAGAGGCGGCGGAGGCGGCCGGCTTCCACAAGCTGGTCTCGCGGGTGTTTCCGGAGAACGTGGCCAGTCTCGCTCTCCTGCGCTCGGTCGGCTTCCGCGAAGTGGGCGTCTACGAGAAGCACGGCCGCCTCGACGGTGCCTGGCGTGACGTGGTCATCGTCGAGCGACTCATCCCTGCCAACATCTCATAGAGCTGCTCCGAGCCTGCCCCGGGCGGGTGAGAACCTACAGGTGGTCTGTCAATGGCGTTCCGCCAGGTAGGGGCGACACACGCGTTGCTCTCGTGACGGGCAACCGGGCGAGGCATGCCTCTCACCTACCAAGGATGGGGTGCCGCGCATGAGGCGCGACGAACCACACCGGCGTGGCGGAACAGTTATGTCCCGCACGGACGAGCACGGGGGACGGCACATCGCCGTCCCCCGTGCTCGTTGCTCAAATCCTGCTGGTGCGGTCTGGGGTGTTAGCGGCCCTTCGGGCGGCGACCTGGACCGGTTCCGGTGCTGGGCATCGTGGTGGTGCCTGTGGTGCCTCCGCCGGAGACGATGAAGGGCCCGGCGATGGCGAGGATCTCGTCCGGCGTCTGCGGCGCGTCGAAGGCGTCGGGGAACGGGGAGTCGCCGACCAGGTTGTTGAGATAGGAGGCGTGACGGGCCTCGACCCCGTGGATCGTCAGCGCGGCGGTCAGGAGGTCCGGGTCGGCGATGAACTGAGCGGCGCCGGTGTAGGCATCGACGCCCGTGTTCTCCAGTGCCTGGGCGACGGAAACGAAACCGTCCACGTCGTTGTAGCCGAAGTCGTACTCGGCCTCCTGGACGGGGGTACCGCCGGCGCCGGAGATGACGGCGGCAATGGTGTCGACATGCTCGATCTCATGGTCGCGGATCAGGCCCAAGAACTCATAGACCGAGTCGTCGTAGCCGGCGTCGGCGAAGTCGGCCGCGCTGAACTGGTCCAGGCCGTCCCGGTAGAAGGTGGCCTCCAGGTGCTCCAGGGTCAGCGCATAGTTGAAGACATCGAGGTCGTTGGCGAAGGTGGTCTGGGCCGTCGCCTCCCGCAGGGTGCGGGCGATCGGGGTCCCGGCGAAGGCGAGGGCAAGGGCGCCCCCGCCGGCCAGCTTGGCCGAGCCGAGGAGAAAGCCGCGACGGGTAGCCGGCTGCCGCCGCCGGGCCGCAACAAGCTCCAGGATCTGCTCGTGGGTCTGCATCATCTGCTCCTTCTCGAGGATGTGGCGCGCGCTTGTGCGCTCCTACCGGCTGTCTGGTGATAGCGGGATCCGGTGCCGCAGTGGCCCGGGTTCCCCGGTTCGGAACCCTAGGAGACGATGAACGGGCCGGCGATCTCCAGAACCTCGGCGCGGCTCAGCGGCGTCTCGAAGGCGGCGGGGAATGGCACCTCGCCCGTGATCAGGTTCAGGTAGGAGGCGTGGCGGGCCTCGACGGCGACGATGGTGCCGGCCGCGGTCAGCAGGTCGTCGTTCTCGATCAGGGCAGCCCCGGCGCCATCGTAGGCGGAGACGCCGGTGTTCTCAAGGGCGGCGGCCACTTCCAGGAAGGCGTCCGGGTCGTCGCCGTAGCCGAAGTCGTACTCCGCCTCCTCAACCGGCTCGCCGCCGAGGTCGTTGATGACCTGGGTCAGGGTCTCGACGTGGGCGCCCTCGTGGTCGCGGATCTCGGTGAGGCGGTCGTAGACGCCGTCCTCGAACTGATCGTCGGTGAACTGGTCCAGGCCGTCCCGGTAGAAGGCGTACTCCAGGTGCTCCAGGGTGAGGGCGTAGTTGAGGACATCGACCGGTCCCTCAAACGCCTGGGCCATCGTCCGCATCCGACCGAGGGCCGGGGTAGCGGCGAGTGCCAGGGCCGAGCCCGCGGCGAGCTTCGCGCCGCCGCTCACCAGCCCGCGGCGGGTCGATGCGCGCGCCCGCTCTTGCGCGATCGCATCCAAAATCACCTCGTGGGTCGCTCGCTGCTGCATCTCGTCCCCTCCGTCGTGCCCTCGGTCCCGGCCGCACCGCTTCCAGCGCGGGCGGATCCCGAGGTAGTCGTCGCGCCGTTCGGCCCGGTTGCCGTCTGGCGGTCGCAACCCTGAACGGAATGGCGATGCGACTGGATCACTGCCTGGCCAGTCGGGTCACAGGTAGCGGTGGCGCCCGCTACTCAGAAGGGGCGGCGACGCGGCCTGACGCCGATCGCGCCCGTGCGCTACTGTTGCGAGCATTGACGCGGGTCGGCTGAGACAGTGTTGGCCGGCGGGCCGCGGAGGTGAGGCGATGTTCGACCGCGAGAACGCCGTCGGGTTTCTGTTACTCGGGTTCTGCGCGGTCGTCGCGGGGGTGCTGATCTACAGCATCCAGACGGGCACGCAGTTCCGGTTCACCGGGCCGAACTGGCTGGGCTGGGCGCT
>JALYMD010000855.1 GCA_030773875.1 Chloroflexota bacterium
GGAGCGAGGTAAGCGACCGGGCCACCGGTCAGCCCAGGACCGTCCGAGCTTGGGTCAGCGCCGAGCAGGACCAGCGGCACCCGGGGGTAGGCATCGGCCAGGTCGTCAACGCTCTCGTCGAGGAGTCCGGCCAGGTCGGCGACGATCACGTCGGGCTCGGCGCCGATCCCGACACCCATCGCCCCGTCGCCCCCGCTCTGGCTACGCAGCGCCAAGCGTGGAATGACGGGCTCGACCGGCTGCAGGTCAGGATCCTGGTTCAGCAGCGCACCGAGCCCGGCCCGCACCGCCGGGTAGGCGGCAAGGACCAGGACCCGGATCGGCTGCCCTGACCGGACCGGGTCGCGGCGGACGCCGGCGAGCGACTCGCTCACGCGCGCTCGGTCGGGACAACGACGAACGAGCGAGGCTCGCCGCCGCGGAGGACGTCCAGATTGACCGCCTCGCCGGGCGCCAGCCTCAGCAGGGCCGCCGGCAGCGATTCCTGATCGGTCACCGATGTGGAGCCGATGACGACGACAACATCGCCAACGATCAGGCCGGCGCGGTCGGCCGGCGTGCCCTCCAGGATCTCCGTCAGCAGGAATCCCGCCGCGTGATCCTGCCGCCGCAACGGAACCACCACCCCGTTGATCCCCAAGTAGACGGCACTGCCGGACTTCCCGCCGTCCACGAAGCGCTCCACGGCCTGGCTCGGGATGGCGAGCGAGAGGCGGCCGCTGACCATCGAGTTGATGCCGATCACCCGGCCCCAGGCGTCTAGCAGCGGGCCGCCGGAGTTGCCCGGCAGCAGGGTGACGTCGGTTTGGAGGTAGTCACCGGTCCGCGGGCCGCCCTGCGTCGCGGCCTGCCCGGCCGCGACGATGATGCCCGCCGTGACCGCCTCGCGGAACCCGATCGGGTGCCCGATGGCGATGGCGAGCTGGCCCGGCCGGACGGTGGAGGAGTCGCCAACCTCGACGGCCGGCAGGTTGTCCGCCGCGATCTTGATCACGGCGATGTCCCGATCCGGGTGACGGGCGGCGACGATGCCGGTGAACCGGCGCCCGTCGGAGAAGAGCACATCCGCCCGGTCATCCCGGACGACGTGAGCATTGGTGACGATTTGACCATCGGGGCGCCAAACCACCCCGGCACCGTTGCCACCTCGCCCCAACACGACGGGAACGGATTGCCGCACCCGGTCAGCGACCGCGGCAATGGCAGCAGAAATGGAGCCAGTCCTAGGGGAAGGGACGGCCGGGGGGGTCGCAGCCCCTGGAAGAGCGTCGATCGCGGTAGCCATACGAAGCAATCCTCTCGCCGTGGATCTCGTGCCTATCGTAGCCGGTCGTGCCAGTCCCGGTTCTATCAGTGGCTACGTTCGTAAATCACTGTCTGGTTCTTGAGCCAGACCCTTGCAGCCGCCGGCGCCGCCGAGCGCGCCCCACACCAACAACGCCCGACCGTTCTGCCCTCTGGCGTCTGGCGTCTGGCCACTGCTGTCTGCCGTCTCGTCCTACGTCCGCTCGCCGACCGTGACGGAGACATCCTTGAGCTGCCCACCACGGATGACCTTGATCGGGATCGAACGGCCAACCCAATCGCCGGTGAGCTTCTCCTGCAACTCCTCGACCTCAGTAACCGTGTCGCCGTTGAGGGCAACGATCACATCACCAAGATAGAGCCCATCACGCTCGGCCGGGCCGTCCGGCTCGATGCTGACTAGCAGCAGCCCCCGCTCCTGGCCGAGCCCCAACGCGCCGACCAAGGCCGCTGGCACCCGCGCCGCCTGGGCGCCGATGCCAAGGAAACCGCGGCGCACTTTGCCGTGGGTCCGCAGCGACTCGACGATCCTATCGATCGCCGCTGTTGGAACCGTCAGTCCGCCGCCGCGACCGAGGGTGGAGGAGTTGAGGCCGATGACGGCCCCGTCCGCGTCCACCAGCGGCCCCCCGGAGAAGCCGGGAAGCATCGCCACGTCGGCGCGGACGAATCCCTCGACAGTCGCACCCTGGTGCGTTCGCCATGCTCCGCCGACCACGCTCACCGCACCGAAGGAGGCCATCGGCCCACTCGGGCCGGGGCGGGCCACCGCCAGCACCAGATGACCGATCTTGGCGGGTTGAGCCGCGCGCGGAGCTGGTTGGAGGTCGATCGCCTCCGCCTTTAGCAGGGCGATGTCGCTACCCGGGTCCCGCCCAACCACCGTCACCGGCACCTGGCGGCCGTCCGGCAACCCGACGGTGAGGTCCTCGTCCCGCTCAACCACGTGGTTGGCAGTGACGATCAAGCCATCGGCACTCCAGATGATGCCGCTGGCCGGCTGGCGACGCCGGCCGTTGACCGTCACCGTCGCCGCTCCGGCCCGTTCCACGGCAGCCGAGAGGTCGTTCGAGAGCTGAGCGAGCATCCCCACGCCCTCCCCTTGGGCAGCTGGCCCGCCGGAGTCCGTTCCAGTGTCACGCGCCTCCTGGGCGGAGGCCGGATCGGCCGACAGCGCGGCTGTGATCGCCGAAGCGGAAACCCCAAGTCCGGCAGCGCGCTGCATGAACTGGCGGCGGTCGATCGTGCGGCGGTCCAACTGCTCAACGAGGTCGTTGAGTTCGGCGTCGGTCGTCATCTTGCTTCCCCTTGGTTCTTGTTCCCACCGCTGTCGATGATAGCGGCAGGCTCCCCGTTGGATTCTCACCGCCCTGCGCAACGGGCACGGCGACGATGGATTCAGGATAGGCGGCGCCAAAACCGGCGCCATCGCCAGGCCGGGGAGTGGCAGGCCTAGCCGTCCGGGCAGGTGGCGTAAGGTGGCTTCTCTCGCGCGCGACGCCGATGGCCTTGATGGTTCCGTCACGCGTTCCGTGTCCAAGGGCTCCGGGGAGGCACGAAGGGTTGACGCATCATGTTGCGCAGTCCTGATGACGCCGAGATCGCGCACGGGCACCGCACACGCCCAGTCCGTCGACACCACCGATAATCGACATCCGCGGGCTGCACACAATCTACTAAAGGGGTGATAGCGCTCGATCGCCTGGTCCTCACGGTGCCCCCGGCGGCGGTCGAACTGCTCGGCGCCGACGGCGCTGGTATGACGACGCTTCTCCGGCTGCTGCTCGGCAATGGGGGGGCGGGCGCCGGTGTCAGAAGCGTAGCGGGAGCAACTATCTACGACCGCGGCTAAGCGGAACCTGGGCTCACTAGGGCTCGGAACCGATGGGGCCACAACCACTGGGGGCGGACCTGCCCATTATGGCGAAGTCTTTGACCGGGACTACAAGCACTACGAAGGTCGGCGGCTCGGGCGAGGGCACGCCGTCTGGGCACTGGTCGGCGACTCGATGAAGCGGGCGATGGGAATCAAGAAGAGATGGACGGCGAAGTTCATCCCGATCGTCCTCTATCTCGTCGTCACCGCCGTCGCCCTCATCCCGACCAACTCGAGGGCACTCGCGACGAGAAAGGTGATGTTTTCCTCGTTGTCGATGATGAGGACGCGGGGACGGTCGTTCATCAGGACCGCACGAAGGACTTGGCAATCACTTCGGACTCTGACGTGATCGTCGCCTGGTCGACCCTGACGATCGCCTCGCGCTCCGGCACGCTGAGCCAGCGGGTCAGCACATCCGCTGCCGTGCCGCTTTCGTACACGCCCGGGCAGAGCCGAGAAAACAACTCGTCCACCAGCGCAGCATGCTCGAGCGCCGTCAAAAAAGAGGACATCATGCCGAGTGCCGTACCCCGAGGCGACGGTCCAGCCAATGCTGGCAGCCACGAGGATGGCAGTGAAGAGGACGAGGATCTTCGGCAGACAGAGCGGGAGACGCCAGAGCGTCGGAGCAGAGCGACGAGCGGCAACGTCACCGGCAGAAGTACCAGCCAGCGCGAGGTGCGGCGCCGTGGTCATGGAGAGCGCTGAGCGGCGAGCGACTCGAAGTCAAGCACGCCGTGCTCCCCTCGCCGCAGCGGCCCACGACCGCGCACCCGGGATTCCATCTCGAAGTCGGTCGGGCAACCGCGGGTTCGAGGAGTTTGCGGCGCGCATGGCGTCGCAAACCCCTCGAACCCGCTGCCGTGCCGCTTCGGTGGGACATCCGCGGTTGCAGTCGGGAAGGTGTCCTCCGACCAGCCCTAGCTCAACCCAGCGATCACCATGCCCCCCTCTGTTGGTCGAGCGCGGCCAGGCACCTCACCTACTTGATCGCGACGACCATGGAGTCGGGACCGACGACAGGCTCGACGTACGTCTCCCAGAAACCGGCCTCGCGCAGCCAGCGCTGGCAGTCGGCCCCGGTGTAATCGAAGCCGCCCGGCGTCTCGATGAGCATGTTCAGGCTCATCAGCAGCCCGAAGGC
>JALYMD010000856.1 GCA_030773875.1 Chloroflexota bacterium
CGGGTCGCCCGGTCGCGGCCCGCTGCGGCGGCAGGTGCGGTTCCAGCGCCGCCCACTGCTCGTCGGTCAGTTCTCGGTCTCGGCTCATCTCCCAACGTTACCACGCCTTTGAAGACACACCCTAGAAAGGTGGCCGCACGATGTCCGGGGCGGTGCGCTGCCCGACGGAGGCTACGAGGAGGAATGGATGGGATCGCGTTCGGGCTCAGTGAGGAAGGGGCGCGGCGGCTGGGCGTAAGCGCGGCGGGCCGGCACCGAGACGAGTTCCAGTTCGGGGTAGCGCAGCGCGGTCAGCGCGCCGCCGAAGACGCAGCCGGTGTCGATGTTGATCGTGCGGTTCTGCCAGACCGCCGTGGTCACCGGAGTGTGGCCGTAGACGACCATCGCCTCGCCGCGGTAATCGGCCACCCAGTTCAGGCGGACGGGCAGGCCGAGGGCGTCGATCTCGCCGGTGGTGGCGCCGTAGAGCGCGAAGTCGCGCACGGCGGGGGACGCGCGCCCGTGCATCGTCTCCGGCATGCCGGCGTGCGCGACCACCAGCTTGCCGTGGTCCAGCACGTAGTGGGTGACCAACCGGTCCAGGAAGTCGGCGACCCGCGCCCGGAACGCTGGAGGCTGGGCTTCCAACTGGGCGAGGGATTCGGCCAGCCCGTGGGCGATCTTCACGTTCCGGCCGCGCAAGGCCTTGACCAGCTTGGCGTCGTGGTTGCCGGGCACGCAGAGCGCGGTGCCGGCCTTCGCCATGCCCATGGCCAAGCGCAGCACCTCCGGGATCTTCGGCCCGCGGTCGACCAGATCCCCGATGAAGACGGCCTTGCGTCCCGGCGGCGGCGTCACCGCGTACCCGCGAGCGCCGTCCTCCTCCGGCCGCGCGTCCAGCCCGTAGCCGAGCCGCTCCAGGAGAGACCGCAACTCGTCGAAGCAGCCGTGGACGTCGCCGATGAGGTCGAAGGGACCGTGGTCGAACCGCCGGTCGCACCGGAGCGGCCGACGCTCGATCATCACCGCCGCGACCTCGTCGGGAGCGCGGAGCACGTGGACGGTATGAAAGCCTTCCCGCGAGAGACCCCGCAGCCCCTGGCGCATCTGCTGCGCCTGCCGCTGGATGGCATGGGACCCGATGTCGCGATCCCGCCTGGTCCGGTTGCGGTCGTGGAAGATCTGCTCCGGGAGGTTCAGCACGATCGCGACGGGCAGCACGTGGTACTCGCGGGCGAGGGCGACCAACTTGCGGTGTGCCTCAGGCTGCACGCTGGTCGCGTCCACCACGCTGAGGCGGCCGTTGGCGAGGCGCTTGGCGGCGATGTAGTTCAGGACGTCGAAGGCGTCGCGCGTTGCCGCCTGGTTGTTCTCGTCGTCCGACACGAGCGCCCGGCAGGCATCCGAGGAGAGGATCTCGGTCGGCTTGAAGTGCGCCCGCGCAAAGGTCGACTTGCCGGCCCCCGAGGGACCGATCAGGACGACGAGCGAGAGGACGGGGATGGAGATCTGGACTGGGTGGGGACCGGTCAATAGCTCCTCGCTCAACTTGTGCATCGCCGGTGTTGTACGGGGCGCAACCGCGAGGCTGCCGCGACGTAGGCTGCAGCCACGATAGCAGGCGGATATCCTACCTGTCCTTCTAGCCCCGCCGTGTCTGGACGACCAGCCTGAGATTGGGCCAGGCTGAGGTAGATGGCAAACCGATTCAGGCTCGTCGCCAGGTGTGAAGGGTGGAGCGCGTCAACCGCGTCGGCGTCCCAGCTATCCCCTTCAGGCAGCCCTCGATGCTCGGCTCACGCCAAACGATCCCCGATCACGACGACGTGGCTTTCGAAATAGCGTTCCTGGAACGCAACACCGTTTCGGATCTCCTGGGCCGAGTACCGGCGCCCCTCCGGAGCGACCACAAGCTTGTCCTCGGCGTCGTCGCGCCGTAGCACAACGCCGATGACGACCCCATCAATCTCGGATATGGGCACATTTACGCCCAGCACGTAGGCATCGACCGGCTCGTCGTCGTCTGAAAGGGTGCCTGGGACGTATCCATAGTTCACGGGATAAACCAGACCTGGATACCGAGGGTGGTGGCTCCCTTGGGGTCGATCGACGATGACCTTTACCGGCCGCTCGAGGTACGCCGCCAGGTTGGGGCGAGTCATACTGACTTCCCTAGCCGGAACGAAGTCTCAGCCGCATCAGTCACGTGGGCACCGTTCCCGTAAGCCCTGATCACATCCCTGTACACGAATCACCCGGAATCTGTCCGGCTCCAGGGTAGCCGCCAAGCGCTGAAGCGGCGAGTCGTTCCTCGTCGCCGCTCGATGCGAACCTGCTGAGAGCCAGCAAACTGCACTGCTAACGACGGAAGGAATGGACGTAGAGGCGCGGATGTGCGCCCGACCCCGGCGAAAGGCCGCGCCACCCGCACGCCGCTCAAAGGAACTCAGAATCCCTTTCCGCCTGCAGGCCAAGCAGTCGGCGCAAGTCGCCGTGCCCGGGTGGCGTGAGCGCGGCTCCCTCTAGCCGCCAGACCAGACGCAATCCAACCGAGCCACGCGGCGAGCGCACCCGCGGCGACATCCAGGACGTAGTGCTCCCCCAGGTAGACGAGGGCGAGCGCCATCAAGAGGGCGTAGGCGACGGCGGCCAAGCGCCAGACCCGTCCGGCTCCCCAGGCGACGCACACGACTAGCACCGTAACCGCGAGGTGGATCGAGGGCATCGACGCGATCGGGTTCGGCTCGAACGCGATCCCTTGGGCGTCGCCGGCCGCATCCCCGGCGTGAAGGGGCAGGCCGAACCGGGCCAGCACGACTTCGGCGACGCGGCGCACGGGTTGCCCCCCGCCTGCCAAGTCATCACCCGCGGCCATCCACGGCGGCTCGGTCGGGGCCAGGGTGGCGCCGGCCACGCCGATGGCGAACACCACGGCGCTCGCAGCGGCGTAGCGGCGGAACCGCGCCGGGTCCCGCCAGAGTAGCACCGCCGCGACGGCAATGGGCACGACGAAGTAGGAGAGGTGGACGGCGGTTAGGAGCACATCGGGCGCGTGGATCGCCTCCGGGTCGAAGAGCGCGTGTTGGAGGATCGCGGTGGGTAGCCGGCCGCCGAAGAGTCTCGCTTCCAGCCGCGGCACGAGGTCGGCGGACGCCAGGCCCCAACCGAGGTCGTCGGCGCGCGCCCGGAGCAGGTTGAAGACCAGCCAGATCGCCGCGTAGGCCCCGACGGGGCGGACGAGCGCCCGAAGCCGCGGCACGAGCGCCAGCAGCGAGACGAGGATGGCGCCGCTGCCCCAGACGGAGCTCCACCGCCGCTCGGTCAGGACATCGACGGCGAACGCGAGCGCGAACGCTGCAACGACGACCAGCACCCGGCGCGGAAAGGCGTCCCAGCCCCGCGGCAGAACGGGCCATCCTGCCCGTCCCGGCTGAATGGCACTCACCGGGGAATGCTCCAGCCACCTCGATCATCCATGGGACCGGCGCCGCGGAGACTTGGTCCGAGAAGAGAGTGACCACACCGCCAAGGGCGGTCGACCATCCAGCTGGCAAGAGACAGTACCCGCCTCAATCCGCTGTCCTCGCCATCCGGTCCGCCAATGCGGATGATCCGGATCCTGCTGCACTGCCCATGAACCTGCGTCCCCGTGTGTTGTGCCTTCAGAAGTCCGACCAGGGCGGCCGAAATCTTGGGGCTCGCGCTAGTCACCAGCCACTCGGCCCGGATGAGAGCCAGCCCCGAAGGGCATACCGTCCCGGTTGTGGGCGCAAGGGTCGTGCCGGATGGGCCTTCGATGGCCGGTCCAGAGTGACGTCAGACTACAGTGACGCGAGAACGTCACGGGGTTGGCCATGTCGCACTGTCGCCGTTGCTCAAGCGGACTCAGGGGTTGGCGTCGACGAGGATGACGGTGGCGC
>JALYMD010000857.1 GCA_030773875.1 Chloroflexota bacterium
GTTCCGAACCGAGCGAAAGCCCGACGGAGGCCACAAAGAAGATAACGGTCCGACCCAGCCCGAGGATCGAGGTGCCGAAGGTGAACATGGCCAGGGCGCCGAAGACGATGTGGAGCGCACCGGCATACTCCATCCCGAAGTCGAAGGTCTTGCGGCCCATCTCGGAATCCGCCCACAGTTCTGGATGGGGCAGCGCGATCAACAACCCGCCAAGGCCGAACACCAGCGCGGCGATGTGGCCGACGAGGAGCAGACGGGCGGTCCGGGCGCTGGCGGTCATCGGGTTCCTCCACGGACAATCGGGCGGCCCCGCCAGACGTGCTCCCGACGCAGGGCGCTGGCGAGAAGCTGGGCCGCCACAGGTAGGTCGATCAGGGGCGAAAACCAGTAGGTCCACGGCCGGTGCCGGTAGGCCCGCGCCATCCCGGTCAGTGTCCCTAGACGGACCACCGCGAGGGCGGCATTGGCCGCGAAGGCGGTTCTGCCCACGCGATCGTGCCGGACCCGACGCAGCAGCACCACCAGCGCCAGCGGCAGCGCTTGCACCAGAGCGACCTCCGCCAGGCCGAGCGGTCCGGCCGCGCCCCAGTAGCGATCGCGCATCGGCAGGGAGCGGGACCAGTTCCGCCAGGCGTCACGCCAGCCGGCGTACATCGCCACCGAGACACGCCCGTCCGTCTCGTAGAAGCCGACCGGGTAGCCCATTGTGGCGATCCGGCGGGCAAGCGTAACATCTTCGCAAACGGAGTCACGGACGGATTGGAAGCCTCCGCAACGCTCCAGCACGTCCCGCCGGACCAAGAAGCATTGCCCGTTTGCCTGCACCTCGGAAAGGCGCGTTGTTGCCCTTCCTGGTATCCCGAACCGGTAGACCAGCGTCGCCAGCAGCGCCGGGTGGACGAGGCCTTCCGTCGCACCGGATAGCTCTTGCAGGGTAGCCGCGCTCAGCGCCGGAACTTGCTCAGCGCCAGCGTGGGCGAGCAGCGACCGGGCCAGGAGCGGAGACGGACGCACGTCCGCGTCGATGGTCAGGATCCAGGCCGCGTCCGGGGTGGCCTGTTCCAGCCCTTTCTGCAGTCCGTGCGCCTTGCCGTTCCAATCGGCCGGAACCGGGCTGGCGTCGACGAGTCGGATCCGGTGATCCCTTGCCGCGTAGTTACGGACAAGGTCCAGGGTGCCGTCGGTCGAGCCGCCGTCTACGACGAGGATCTGGACGACCTCCTCCCCTTGCGCGATCAGCCCGTCCAGGCAAGGTCCGAGGCGGGATCGCTCGTTGAGCACTGGGACGATCACCGTTATTCGTTCGCCCGTCCTGAACGCTGCGGCACCCGTGATGCGGGACCCACGCGCCGTCCTGGCCAGCCGCCACAGGACGCGAGCGCCGAGGACCGCCTGGACGAGGGTCAGCAGCGCCAACAGGGGTCGGATCATGACCTGTCCTCAAAGCCGACACCTTCCGTCGCGAATCCCACCACAAGGTCCCGCACTGTCGACCAGGTCGGCGTAGCGGCATCCACCAACAGGTGGTCCTCCGGCACCTCCCGGTACGTGATTGGGCCGCCCAATCGCCCGGCTAGCCGTCGCGTATAAGCAGGCAGCACCGTGCGGTCCTGGCTCCCCTGCACCACGAGGGCTGGGGCCGTGACCTGCCGCGCAAGTCGCCCTGCCTGGGCCGCGACCCGGCGAAGTTCGTCCAGCGTCGCCGTCGGAAGCTCGGTTTCGCGGCGCAGCCGCTCCTGCACGACCGGGTCGTCGAGGTTCAGCGAGGGATCCATCTCCCCGAGTGCCTGGCGCACGAAGGGATCTGAAAAGTTCGCTCCCTCGAAGGGGCGGAGGGCGCGAACGACGTGCTTGATCACCGGCAGCGCGAGGGCGCGCCGGTCCGCCAGACGCCAGAGGGGCGCGAGCAGGATCAGCCGATCCGGGGGCTGGCGGGCGGCAACGTGGATCGCCACGGCGCCGCCCATTGAGAATCCGACGAGCACCCGCTGCGGATAGCGGCTGCGGACCTCGCCCCAGGCCTCCCCAGCAGCCTGCACCCAGTCGGTGGCATGGGTCCCGGCCAGGTCCGCGATCCGCTCCCCGAACCCAGGCAACAGGGGACCATGGGCGGCGATGCCGGCGGCCGCGAGCGCCTCCCCAAGGGGCCGCATCTCCTTCGGGGTTCCCATGAACCCGTGGATCAACATCGCCCCCACTGCACCATCACCGCCCCGGGCGGGGAAGTGGAACGGGCGGTGCTCCTTACCGGAAAATCGTATGGATGTGGGTCGGTCAGTCATGGAGGGTTGATAGGTCCTCGCGCGCTCAGGGAGGCCGTCGGGCGGAACAGGGACTCCCCACCCCCGCGCTCCCGACGATCGATGCAGCATAGACCGAGCCACCCACGCGTTCCCCGTGGCAGCGACTACGGGAATGGGTCGACGGTCTGACTCACGCGGACTAGCCTGTGGTTGTTGGAAGAGCCCCGTAACACCGCCGGGCGTGGAGTAGAGACTCACAAGGATCTGCCCCTACCGCGCCGGTGGCAGTTCCAGTCTCCTGCCGCGTCGTCGCGACCAACGGCACCCGCGTCCCATCAAGGGTAGGCGGGCCGGCGGAGGGCACCGCGGGTTGACGGGCCAACCCTCGGCTCGCGGCGCCGGACACGGCGCAGAAGGACGAAGGCTTGATGGATCATGGCTGACCGCGCGAACGGCACGCAGCGCATCGTGGTCATCGGGAGCGGGTTTGGGGGGCTGGCCGCCGCGGTGCGGCTCGCCGCCCGCGGGCATCAGGTGACGCTGCTGGAGAAGCGGGACCAGCCCGGTGGTCGCGCCTACGTCTACCGCCGGAACGGCTTCACCTTTGACGGTGGTCCGACGGTGATCACGGCCCCCTGGTTGATTACCGAGTTGTTCGAGCTTGCCGGGCGCCGCCCCGAGGAGTATGTCACTCTGGTCCCGGTCGATCCGTTCTACCGGATCTTTTTCCCGGACGGCGCCCACTTCGACTACGCCGGCGACCCAGACCGGATGCTGGCCGAGATTCGCCGCTTCAGCCCCCACCCTGGCGACGTCGACGGCTACCAGGAGTTCGTCCGGCGGACGGAGCGAATCTTCGCCAAGGGCTTCACCGACCTGGCGGCGGTGCCCTTCCTCAACCTGTCAGACATGCTCAAGATCGTGCCGGACCTCGTGCGCCTGGAGAGCCACCGGACCGTCTACGGCTTCGTCTCCCGCTTCGTCAAGGACGACCGGCTGCGCCAGGTGCTCTCGTTCCACCCGCTGCTGGTCGGCGGCAACCCGTTCCAGACCACCTCCATCTACACCCTGATCCATCACCTGGAGCGGGAGTGGGGGGTCTGGTTCGCGATGGGGGGCACCGGCGCGGTCGTGGATGCTCTGGCCCGCCTCTTCGGAG
>JALYMD010000858.1 GCA_030773875.1 Chloroflexota bacterium
GACGTAGACTTGTTAGAGAGCCCGCGTGGGCTCAATGCGTTCTCGCCGGCTACCGCCATGATCCTTTCGCGGTGCCATGACTCGTTCAACAACTCAGGAGCATCGACCTTGAGCCAGTGCACGCGCCCTCATGAGCCTCAGCCATCGTTCGATCCTGCAGGTCCGTCGCCCCGTTTGCGGATTCAGGCCGCTGTCCGGTCCGTTCTTGCCGCGCTGACCCTGACTGCCGCCTTCGGGGCCGGCGTCACCGTGGACCGCCTAGCGTGGGATGGTGGATCTGGGGCCGGCGCCTCGTCCTCCTTCACCGGCTCGGAGAAATTTGGCGTCTTACAAGAGACGTGGGATGCCATTCACACCCAGTACGTCGAGACAGAGGCGATCGACGATGAAGAGTTGATCTACGGTGCGAGTCGAGGCATGGTCGACGCTTTGGGAGACACCGGCCATTCCCGCTTTCTGGACCCTGAGGAGGCCGACGACTTCGAGCGGGAGATCCGGGGAGAGACAGTCGGCATCGGGATCTACCTTGACCTCGCGTCCGGCATGCCGACTGTGATTGCACCAGTCGACGATGGACCGGCTGACCGGGCCGGTGTCCGCGCCGGAGACGTCATTCTGAAGATCGGCGACGAGCCGGTGGAGGGTCTGACGCCTGAAGAACTGCGGGATCGCCTAGGTGGTGATGAGGGAACTCAGATTACCCTCACACTTCGCCACGCGGGAGACAACGAGCCCTACACTGTGACGCTCTCCCGGGCCAAGTTGACCATCCAGCCCGTGAGTTGGAGCATGCTGCCGGACGGTGTTGCTCACCTGCGGCTCAGCGAGTTCTCCGGAGGGGCGACCGAAGACCTCAAGGAAGCGATCGGGCAGATTCGAGAGGCCGGCGCTAGCAAGATTATTCTGGACATGCGGGACAACCCGGGCGGGCTCGTCTTCGAAGCGATTGGGGTGGCCAGCCAGTTCCTGCCCGAGGGCACGACGATCTACCAGGAGCGGGATCGCGCTGGGTCTGTGCGCAGCGTCACCACGACTGGAGAGGGAGTCGCCCTTGATCTGCCGCTTGTGGTCCTGGTGAACGGCAATTCTGCGTCGGCGGCGGAGATCGTCGCCGCCGCGCTTCGGGACAGCGGGCGGGCGTCATTGCTGGGCGAGCGCACCTACGGCACGGGCACCGTGCTGACGCCGACGGAGTTTGAGGACGGCTCCATGGCCTTGATCGGAACGGCGCTCTGGCTGACTGCCGATGGCGAGCAGATTTGGAAGCGCGGCGTGGACCCGGACGAGACAGTGGCGCTTGCCGATGAGGTTTACCCCACCCGGCCGAGCCAAGACCCAGAGATAACTGAGGCGGAGCTGGCGCGGTCGAAGGACGATCAACTCGTTGCCGGTCATGAGCGGCTTCAAGCTGGCCGTGCTGCCTTACCTTCTCCGCCGGCTAACTCAGTCCCGTAATGGAAGGAACCGGTGACCAGGGGCAGCGGCCTACCTGAATGGCACGGGATCTGCAACATGGTGCCTTGCGCGGGGGTTCCCGGCACAACCATGATGGGAGGTACTGATGTCGTTTCCCTATCCTCAGGATCGTCATGCGGATCGCAAGACCAAGGGTGAGCAGCCGTACAAGGATGAAAAAGAGGCATTAACTCAGCAATCGTCGCAAATCCAGGCGGAGGCTGAGGCGTACGGCGAGGCTCGGCGCGACGAATCTGACGAAGACCGTGAGCAGCGAGTGGCCGACGAAATGCGAGAGCGCTTTCGGCAGGTTGCCGATGAAGTCCGGCAGGACGAGAACGCCTAGAACGCCGGTGGGTCGACCGGCTGGAGGTCGGAGCCCGCTGGGCTGGACGTGGCGGTGGAGGCGGTCTCGTGACGAGTGAACATAACGAACGAGAGGGAAGTGTTGGGGATACTGCTGATGTGCAGCCCGGGCGCACCCGAGACACGGGCCGATCTGAGGTCGTCGAGTCTGGAACTGACCCGGACCAGGAACGGGTTCGCGAGGTCGTGGGGCGGCGCGGGTACGACGAAAGCGACGACGTAGCCGACGAGAACGAGGAGCATTAGATCTGAGTGATGTCGGCCTTCGACGCCGAGGAGTTCAGGGAAATTCCCTGTTCCCCTCGGCGATCGGTTTTCGCGCTGCTACTGACCCGTGCGCTGCTTCTGCATGCCCTGGCCTGATCCGAATCCACCCTGGGTGATGATGCCGTCCGCATTGGTGTCCGAGGATGGACCTTCCTCAGCGGCACGGCGACGCTCGGCTTGCTGCAGCAGTTCCGCGGCCTGCTGACCCGTCAATTCTCCTCGTTGGACAGCCTCGTCGACGGCGCGAGAAGTGAGGATGTCATCGAGGCCGCCGGAAGGCGGCGCATCATCACCGTGATCGTGGTCGGCCAGCGCGTCCTCAACCTCGCGGTTGCTGGCAAGGCGTGATTCTCGGTCGATATTCGCTTCGAAGGTGCGGGCGTCATCGCTCATCGGATACTCCTCTCCCGTTCGAACCTTGATGGGGTGTCCATCCGCCGACACCCATGCGCTTGTGGGGTGCAAGAACGGTGCCCATCAACCTGTTTTAGCAGAGCAGTCTGATGGGCATGGTATCGTTCGCCCGTTTGTCTGGGTTGATGCTGCGGGCCGTTGGCACCAGTGGCCGGCCCAATCCATGAGAGAGGAAAGACGTCCGGAATGTTGTCAACCGAGACCTGGCCACAACCGGCGGTCCGCGTCTGGACCGTGGCGCAGCGCTTTCAAAAGTTTCTGGTCGTGGGTGCGGTGGGCCTTGGGGTCAACCAAGGCATGCTGGTCATTCTGCATGACCTCGTCGGTTTGGGGCTGCTGATTGCCTCCCCGGCCGCGATCGCGGTCTCGATGATCGTCACGTTCCTGCTCAATGAGGTCTGGACCTGGCACGACCGGGGCACCGGCCGAATTGCGACGAGGGCTCTTCCTTACGCGGTGATCAATACCGGTGGCCTCATCATCAACACGGGTTTGCTTTCGGTGCTCGTTGACCAGGTGGGAATGCACTACTTCGTCGCAAATCTTATTGGTGCTGGGGCTGCCGCGGTCTGGAACTTTGCCCTCAACAACGCAATCACGTGGCGGGCCTAGGGTCTGCTGCTCTCGATCAACCACTGGTTATGAGGGGCGGTGTGGAGGGCCCATTCACGGCCGCGAGACTCCCGCTGGAATCCCAGCTCGACCAGACCCCGCAGGATGCCACCTGGTTGATGCCGCTGATGCTGCTCTTCCTCGTCAAGCAACTCTTGTTGGTGGCCATCATTGGCCCGTTCACGGGGCACGACGAGGTCGACCACTTCTACTACATCCAGCGGCTGGCAGCCGGAGAGGGTCTGGGTGTGGTCGGCGAGGTGATGCTTTCGGAAGAGACGAAGCCCTACCGAAAGTACGTTGCTGACTACCCAAACAATGCCGAGGTCATCCAGCCGCCGCTCTACCACGCCCTGCTCGCTCCGATCAGCCTGCTCGTTCCCCGCGGAGTGGAAACAGATCTCTACGCGCTTCGGCTGATCTCCGTGGTGATCGGTTTGGCCGCCGTCTGGCTTGCCTACCTGATAGCCCGACTCGTCTTTCCTGGCGCGCCGCTGCTTCGTGCCGGGGTGCCAGTCTTTGTTGCGTTCCAGCCCCAATTCTCGTTTGAAGCTGCGATTGTCAATCACGACATCCTGGTGATTGCACTCTTCTCACTAGCTCTCTACCTGACACTGAAAGGCCTGCGTGAGGGCTTCTCACCTCGACGCGAGCTCGTTCTGGGGCTAGTGGTGACCGCGGGGCTCTGGACGAAGACGAGCGTCGGTTTGGTTTTGCCTGTCGTTGCGCTAGGCGTGTGGCTTGGGTGGCGGGATCGGCGGTGCTCCTGGGGTGATCGGGTTGCGGCCTGGCATTGGCTTGCCGGCAGCCTCTTTCTCACCGTCGTCTTGCCCCTCCTGCTGGTCACTCCCTGGTTCATTCGTTCCTTCGTGCTGTACGGCGATCCCACGGGATCTCGGCGGCTGCAGGAGATCCCCGAATACGGCGATCAGGCCC
>JALYMD010000859.1 GCA_030773875.1 Chloroflexota bacterium
CGGGCGGGGCGCTGCTCATCGGCGTGGACCTGAAGAAGGACCCGCGGATCTTGGAGACGGCGTACAACGACCGGGACGGCGTCACGGCCACGTTCAACCTGAATGTGTTGGCAAGGATCAACCGCGAGCTCGAGGGGGAGTTCGACCTCGACGCGTTCCGGCACCACGCGTTCTACAACGAGGACCATGGCCGCATCGAGATGCACCTGGTGAGCCTGCGGGCGCAAACGGTGTGCGTGGGCGAGGCCGTGATCGCCTTTCGTGAGGGCGAGACCATCCTGACCGAGTGCTCCTACAAGTACGACCGGGACGAGTTCGCGCGACTGGCGGGGGGCGCGGGATGGAGCGTGGAGCGGGTGTGGACCGACGCGCAAGGCCTGTTCAGCGTCCAGTCCTGCTCCTACTCCGCTAAATGATGTCGGGGACATCATCGGGTCGGGAAGGACCAAGCGGGTTGAACAATGGGTTGGGGATCTGGCGGGCAGTCACTGGCCAGTGCGATCACGACCGGCGGCAGGTAGGTCACCGGAGTTATGGTCGATCAGCCGTCAGAGCCCATTCATGACGTATGTACTACAAACCGTGATCGCCGTCGCCCAGCTCGTGCTCGGCTTCTACGGCTTCTGGCTCGTGTGGCGGGTGCTGCTCCCGGCGCTGCCGGGTCCGCGCAACCCCGGCGATCGCATCGCCCCCTATGCCGGGTACTTCGTCGATCCTCTCGTGCAGCCCCTCGCTAGGCGGTCACATGTCCACCCGCGGTTGCTCTCTGGCCTGCTCTTGATCGCCGTCGCGGCCGGTCAGGTGGGGCTTGACCGCCTCTCGGCCGTTATATGACCGTTGCGCACCCTGCGCATGATCATGCCTAGTCGGATCCGGTAATCGCCCATCACGAACGCAAGGCACCACCTATGCACCTTATCGTCTACTTCGATTACACCTGCCCGTACAGCTACGCGGCCGCTGTTTGGCTCCGCCAGGTCAGCGCCGTGAAGCATGACCCGGCGATCGCGTGGCGCCCCTTTGTCGTGAAGGAGGTCAACCGCGCAGCTGGCGAGGGTCCGCCCTTCTGGGAGCAGGAGGCAGCCGTGCACATGCGGACCGGGTTCGCCTTCCTGGCCGGCCAAGCAGCCGCGCGACAGGGCGGCGATGCCGCGGACCGCTTCCGCTTCCTGCTCCAGACCGCCTTTCACACCCGGCATCTCGACATTCGCGAGCCTGGGGTGCTGGAAGAGCTTGCCCGCGAGGCTGGTCTCGACGTGGCACGCTTCGAGGCCGACCGGCAGGATACAACGCTTCTCGCAGAGGTGGGGCGGAGTCATCTGGAGGCCGTCGCACGCTACGGCGTGTTCGGCACCCCAACCCTCGTCTTCTCCAACGGCTGCGCCGTCTACCTCAAACTCGCCGAGCCACCGTCGGAGACGTCCGCCCCCCAGGTCTTCGCGCTCCTGCGCGAACTGGTCGAGCAGCACCCGATCGTGCAAGAGATCAAGCTCACTCGGCAAGAGGGAGCGTGACATGTCCACACGGTTCATCGTGGTCGGCGCCGACGCCGCCGGCATGAGTGCTGCCTCTGAGGCGCGGCGTGTCGACCCAGACCTGGAGATCGTGGCCTACGACCGGGGCGGGTACGCGTCCTACAGCCAGTGCGGGTTGCCGTATCTCGTGGGTGGCGTGGTTGCCGAGCATCACCAGCTCACGGCGCGGACGGTCACGGAGTTCGCTGCCCGCGGGATCACGGTCCATCTGGGCCATGAGGTCACGGCGGTTGATCCGGCGCGTCACACGCTCCGGGCACGCGACCCTCACGGTGCTGAAACCGAGCAAGCGTACGACACGCTCCTGTTCGCAACCGGAGCCTCCCCGGCCCGTCCGCTGATCCCGGGACTCGACCAGACCGGTGTGTTCCACCTTGATGTGATGGAGGACGGCCTCGCGATGCGGGCCTACATCCAGAAGTACCAACCGCGGCGGGCCGTGATCATCGGCGGGGGGTACATCGGTCTGGAGATGGCGGAGAATCTGCGGCGTCTGGGGCTCGCTGTTGCGCTTGTGCAGCGCGGTCCGCAGCTCTTCCCCTCGGTGGATGTGGACATCTCCGTTCCCATCACCGAGGAGCTCGGCCGGCATGGGGTTGACGTGAGCTGGTGCGATAGCGTGGTGGAGGCCTGCGAGGGCGGTCACGGTCGGGTTGCGGAGGTCCACACCAACAAAGGGGCGGTCCGGGCGGACCTGGTGCTGCTGGCGACCGGGGTCAAGCCTACCGTCGAGCTGGCCTCCGCGGCTGGGATCGCCCTCGGCGCCACCGGCGCGATTGCCGTTGATGACCATCAACGGACCAGTGCCCCAGGTATCTTCGCCGCCGGCGACTGCGCCGAGCATTGGCACCGGCTGCTGGGGCGGCCGACCTGGATGCCGCTCGGGACCACCGCCAATAAGCAGGGGCGCATCGCCGGCCGCAACGCCGCCGGCGGGGCCGAGGCCTTCGCTGGGATTGTGGGCACGGCGATCGCCCGGGTGTTCGACCTGGAGGTGGGCCGGACCGGGCTGACCGAGCGTGAGGCAATGGCGGCCGGCATCGCCTGTGTCGCCACGACGCTGGCGTCCACCGACCATGCCGGCTACCTGCCGGACGCGCGGCCGCTGACCGTCAAGCTCGTGGCCGAGCGGGACTCGGGGCGGCTACTGGGCGGGCAGGCGGTGGGGCGAGGCGGGGTGGCCAAGCGGGTCGACGTGGTGGCGACAGCCCTCCACGCGGGTCTCTCGGTCGAGGACCTCACGCGGCTGGACCTGGCCTACGCGCCACCGTTCAACAGCGTCTGGGACCCGATCCAGGTCGCCGCCACGGTGCTGCTGCGGGCAGGCCTGGGGGACCGAACGAAAGGACTCGCTTAGCGCCAGCCCTCGCAACAAGCGTCAGAGTGCTCCGTCTTCCTGACCCTCCACCATGTCACGCCGACGCTTCCTCATTAGTTCGATGATACGAACAGAGGACGACGCCAATGCTGAACGCCCGAGAGACCACTTGCCGGCATCTGTACCGGTGGGGTCCGTGAGCGTTCCCGCCGCTGCAAGCGAACCGGAAGGTTCCGTACCCGGTGGCCGCGGAAGCAGCGCCTGCGCGAGAGCAAGCGACGATCCATGACGGTTCCACCCGCCGGCCGGCGATGGGGAGTGATGAAGCGTCGACCGTGACACCAGCAGGCAGCCAGGCGTGGCGGTGCCGACCCGAGGGTATGCACTCCCCACCTTGGGGGCGCGGCAGCGAGAGGGTGTTTTCCCCTTGGGTTTTTTTCCCTGTCGTCCCCGTACCTCCCGTCGCTATGCTGGTTGCTTGAAGTCAGGCCTTGACACCTCCGTGACACGGCCGCGACATCGTTGACGCTTTTCCTGGCTAGGCTGTGAACCAAGGCGGGAAAGAGCCCTGCTCAGGCACATCGCCCTCAAAGGGGAGAGTGGGTACGTCGAATGGCCGGCAACCGTTTTGATTTGGATGCGCTCACTGGGGTCCTCCCCGGCAGCCTGTCTCGGCGAGCCCTGCTCCGCCGGGCAGCAGCGGGCGGGGCGGCAACGACCCTGCTTGGCACCGCCCACCCGGCCGGCGCCGCCGAGCCCGTCCCCGCTGTCCCCCCGGTGGCGGAGCTTCCCCCGTCCCCAGAGCCGCAGACACGCGAGTTCGTGCTGACGGCGTCCGAGTTTGACTAGGAGCTGATGCCGGGCACGACGGTGCGCGCCTGGGGCTATAACGGCCAGATGCCGGGTCCCGAGTTGCGGGTTCGCGAGGGCGACCTCCTCCGTGTTGCCTTACGCAATGAACTCCAGGTTCCGACGACGATCCACTGGCACGGTGTGAACCTGCCGCCCGCGATGGACGGTCCGGCCGGTCTCAACCAGGCGGCGGTCGACCCCGGCGCCGAGTTTGTCTACGAGTTCCTGGCCAAGCCCGCCGGCAGCCGCTGGTACCACTCCCACGCCGACCCGGCGCTCCAGGTGCCGATGGGCCTCTACGGCTCGCTCGTCATTGAGCCGCGGGTCCCGGTCCGGACCTACGACCGGGAGTACACCCTGGTGCTTGGGGAGTGGGACTTGGAGTTGACGCCCGACGTTGCGAGCGGCAAGGCGGAGCGCGGTCCTCGCGATCGAACGCTGCGCGGCGGCGAGCTGGGCAGCGACTTGTTCCTGATCAACGGGCATATGCATGGGGCGGTCCCCCCGATCAAGGTTGCTAAAGGGGAGCGGGTCCTGCTGCGGTTGGTGCACGCCGGCCACTTGCCCCACCCCTTCCACATCCACGGCCACAGCTTCAAGATCGTGGCAACCGATGGCAACCCGATCCCCGAAGTGGCGCAATGGACCAAGGACACCGTCCTCATCGCCCCGGGGGAGCGCTACGATCTGGAGGTGGTCGCCGACAACCCCGGCGTCTGGATGGTCCACTGCCACATCGAGCACCACATGGCCAACGGGATGA
>JALYMD010000860.1 GCA_030773875.1 Chloroflexota bacterium
TCTTCCTCGACGACAATCTCGCCCCCGCTCCTGGCCTCGCGGAGAGTTGGACTACCCCGGACGATCGGACCTACGTCTTCAAGATCCGGCAAGGGGTTAAGTTCCACAACGGTCGCGAGATGACGGCCGCCGACGTGGTCTTCAGCCTCCGGCGCGTCCTCGAACATCCAGAAACGTGGTGGAACGTCAAGCTTGGCCCGGTGCTCCCGCCCGATCCGGCCGACGTGACGGCCGAGGCACTCGGGACGCCCACCGCAGGGGTCCAGATCGGACTGACCTTCGAGGAGACTGGGCCGTACGAGGTCACCGCCACGCTCTCCGAGCCGTACGCGCCCTTCCTGCCAGCGCTTTCCGGGACGACGGTGTCGATCTTACCGGCTGAAGAGGTGGAGAGCGGTGCCCTCGATCTGTCAGTGCAGATGGTCGGGACTAGCCCCTTCCAACTGGTGGAGCACGCCGAGGACCAGCGCTGGGTCTTCAGCAAGTTTGCCGACTACTGGCAGGAAGACCAGCCTCACGTTGACCAGCTGATCTGGCAGGTCATGCCCGACGAGTCCGCCCGGGTGGCCGCGCTGCGCTCCGGTGAAATCCAGCTCAGCATGTTCGAGAATCCGACGATGCTCGATCTGCTAAAGAGCGATCCCAACGTAACGACCGTCCAGCAAACGACGACTAACTACTACATCCTATTCGTGAATGGCAACCGGCCGGAGCTGAGCGACCCGCGGGTCCGACAGGCTATCTCTCTCGGCATCGACCGCGAGCAGATCAAGAACGTGGCGCTCTTCGGGCGCGCCACCGTGACAGGTCCGATCGCGGCCGGCTTCACCCAACTAGCCACACCGCTAGAGCAGATCCCGTTCTATACCCGGGATGTGGCGCAGGCCAAGCAGCTTCTGGCCGATGCCGGGTATGCCGACGGCCTCAAGCTGCAGATCCTGATCACGCAGGTACTCGCAGCGACCGTTCCCATGGCGGAGTTGATCAAAGCGCAGTTGGCCGAGATCGGGATCGACCTCGAGATCGTGCAACGCGACCTGGCTACCTTTGTTGAGGAGTACGCGGGCGAAGACGCCACCGCGCAACTCGCCATCTCCTGGTGGGCCGGCTACAGCGATCCGTACCTGATCCTGCTCGAGCTTGCCTCCAACGACAACGCCTTCGCTCAGATCCTTGGCTCGGTCAACCCGACCGTGGATGAACTGATTGCCCAGGCGGCGCGAACCGTTGATCCAGCCGCTCGCCTGGAAGTGCTCAAGGAACTGGAACGCCACATCGCGACGATGGGCAATTTCCAGCCCCTCGTCACGCGGGACAACTTCCTCGCCTACCGGAAGGATCTGGTCGGCAACCTCAACTTTGCCCAGGGGGAGGGTTTCGGCCTCCCGCTGTGGCACCGTCTGCAGGAGGTGACGCTGCTCCAGTAGGGGCGGCAGCGCGTCGGAGCGACGGGGTTGATTCGACGCTAGAGAGGGGCGCCAACGGGCGCCCCTCACCCCCTCGCTCTGCGCCGTCGGCAATGGTCCTTCGCGCGCAGAAGTCGCGGTGACTGTCTGCAATCGGAGCGGGACTCACGGCCGCTGAAGGCCGAGACTCGAATAAGGCATGCCACGTTACGTTCTTACCCGTCTTGTCACCGCGATAATCACGACGCTGAGCGTAGCGACCATCGTCTTTGGGGCGATGCGCCTCGTGCCCGGTGGCTTTGCCGGGGCGTTCCTCGGGCCGGCCGCCGGCCGGTCGCCGCAGGCAGTCGCCGCCATCGAGGCGAAGTACGGCCTCGACAAGCCGCTCGTCGTGCAGTACGGCCTGTGGCTCAGGAACGCTGTTCAGGGCGACTTGGGACAGTCCCTACGCACGCGTTCCTCGGTCACCTCAGAGATCGTCAGGCGGTCCATCCTCACGATCGAACTGACCCTTCTCGCCACCCTTATGTCGCTCATCGTTGGCGTCCCTGCTGGGGTCATTGCCGCCCTGCGCCGGAATTCAGTGGCGGATATGCTGACCCGAGCCGTGTCGCTGATCGGGCTTTCGATTCCCGACTTCGTCCTCGGGACGATCCTGATCTACGTTGTTTCGACCCGCCACCTCGGCTTGCCCGTCTCCGGCTTCATCCCGGCGGGTGAGGATCTGGTCGGCCATCTCCGTTCGCTGGTGTTACCGACGCTGACCTTGGGCCTTATCACCACCTCAGTCGTGATGCGGGTCATCCGGTCCAGCGTCGTCGACGTCCTCGGCGAGGCGTACGTGGTCACCGCCCGAGCAAAGGGGTTGCACCCCCGCGTGGTGGCGTTGCGCCACGTCGTGCGCGCCGGCCTCATCCCGACCGTGACGATCGTCGGCATCAATATGGGCTACCTGCTGGGCGGGGCGGTGATCGTGGAGGAGCTGTTTTCCCTACCGGGTCTGGGCCGGTACGCTCTGACCGGGATCCTCAACCGAGACTACCCGGTGGCCCAGGGTACCGTGATCGTGGGAGCGCTAATGTTTGTCTTCGCCAACCTCGCCGCCGACATTGCTTATGCCTACCTCGACCCACGTATTAAGTACTAGCAGCGATCGTGAGGATCGCGGTGGGCATCTCCTTACGGAAGAGCGCCACTTGCTGACCCGCCTGTGGTTCTGGGAGAACGCGGCGCGGCTGGCAACTGCCCGACCACCCAAGGTCTCGATCGTGACCACCTGCTCGGTGGCGGTCCAATAACGTGCGGAGGGAACAGCGTCATGGCCGCTAGCGACGGCGTAAGCGCGCGAGGAGCAGCACCGGCCCTGCCGTCCGAGGAGACCGTGCGGGACGCGTCACCCACACGAGGGACGGTCCCGGCCGGCACGCCCCTTTCCTTGGCCAACCAACGCGATCGGCGACGGCCATCCTCGCTCCGCCGCTTCGTCCGCGAGAGCCCCCTCGGGGTGGTCTCCGCTCTGTTCCTCCTGGCTGCGATCGTGACCGCCCTGCTCGGGCCGCTCCTGGGGACCGGTGATCCGGAGGCATTGAGTGCGGCCGCGATGTTCTCGCCACCGTCGAGCGACTACTTGATGGGTGGCGACTACCTCGGCCGCAGTGTGCTCGCCCGGCTCGTCTCCGGCCTCCGCATCTCCCTCGCGTTGGCGGCGGTTTCGGCATTGCTGGCGGCCTCGGTGGGCACCTTCTTGGGCCTGGTTTCTGGCTACTTCGGAGGCATTCTGGACGAACTGGTGATGCGTGTCACGGACGTGCTCTTCGCCTTCCCAACCATCCTCCTGGGCCTGCTGATGGCGGTTGTCCTGGAACCGGGCGTGCGGGGCGTGGTGCTCACGATCGTCATTGCCACCATCCCCGTCTTCAGCCGGGTGGCACGCGGTCCGACCCTGGCGGTCCGTGCCACGGAGTACACCATCGCCGCGCGAGTTGTCGGTGCGTCTCCGGCGCGGATCCTGTTCCGGTACGTGCTCCCCAACGTCTCCACGCCGCTCCTGGTGCAACTGGCCTTCACCCTTTCGGGCGCGTTGCTCGCGGAAGGTGCACTGAGCTTCCTGGGCCTGGGCGTTCAGCCGCCGACTCCCTCGTTGGGCTCCCTTCTTCGGGACGGCAAGACCTACATGGAGATCGCTCCCTGGACCATGCTGTTCCCGGGGCTGACGCTTGCACTGGCCATCCTCGCCGTGAACCTCCTCGGTGACGAACTCCAGTCATTCACCGATCCTCGGCTGCGGAGCCGGTAACACGAGGCCACCAGAGAGGCACCCAGGTGACCCGGCAGGGCGGGATCGAACGCTGGACGGACCGTCTCGCTGGCGGTCTGCCCTCGCCACGGCGAAGCACGACGATGCGAGCCAACCAGACAAGGAGCCTCCTCCGTGCTTCGCTCCAATGACGACACCCCTCTCGTTCCTCGGGTCTCGTTCGACGGCCCAACGCTCGAGTTCGACTTCCCAGCGCTGCGGATCGGGGTGGCCGAATATGACGAAGGCCCGACGGGGTGCACCGTCTTCCACTTTCCAGCCGGCGCGGCCTTGGCGGTTGACATGCGGGGCGGCTCGCCGGCCGTCGTCGGGGATTACGGCTGGACCCACGCGGTCTGCTTCGCGGGTGGCTCGGTCTACGGGTTGGAAGCGGTTAGCGGGGTGGCCGCCGAACTCTTCGCCCACCGCGACTACTCGACGCGGTGGGACACCCTGGCGTTGGCCTCCGGCGCGATCGTCTACGACTTCGGGGGACGCGACAACGCGATCTACCCCGACAAGAGCCTCGGCCGAGCCGCGCTCCAAGCCGCCCAGCCGGGTCGTTTCCCCCTCGGTCGCCGAGGGGCCGGACGCTCCGTCTCGGTCGGCAAGGGGTTTGGCTTCGAAAGAGGCGAGCCTGGCGGCCAAGGAGCGGCGTTCCGCCAGGTCGGGGATACCAAAGTCGCCGTCTTCACCGTGGTCAATGCGATGGGTACGATCGTCGACCGGGAGGGACAGATCGTGCGCGGACACCTTGATCGTGCGAGCTGGCAGCGTCAACCGCTGGCCGTCGAGCTGGAACGGCGGCTGGCCAAGGTAGAAACCGCACCGCGCCCGCGTGGAAACACGACCCTCACGCTGCTGGTGACCAACCGGAAGCTGGACGTCCGCACGCTCGATCAACTTGGTCGGCAGGTGCACGCATCGATGGCGCGAGCCATTCAGCCTTTTCACGCCATCGAAGACGGGGATGTCCTCTTTGCGGTGACGACGGATGAGGTGGGGGACGAGGGCCTGGATGTCGGGACCTTGGGGGTGCTTACATCCGAGGTTGCCTGGGACGCCGTCCTGAGCAGCGTCCAAGACGCGGGCGAAAACATCGGTGAGCGGCCATGATGTCCGCCACCGAGGGTGAGACGGAGAAGTGGCAGAGGGAGCAATCATGCGGATCGTGACAGGCGGCATCGCCCAGGAGACCAACACCTTCCAGTGGCAGCCGACGACGCTGGAGGATTTCGGCCGGCCGGGGTTCGGCACGCTGGCGCGGGATGAGCAGATCCTCGCGATGGAGGGCACCGGCACCGTCTACGGCGGAGCGGTCGCCGAGGCGAGGCGGCAGGGGATTGACCTCATCCCGACGGCGTACGGCGGGGTGATGCCGGGCGGCAGGGTCGCCCGGGCGGCCTTCGACGCGCTATGCGAGGAGATTCTGGCTGGGATCCGGGCCGCGCTGCCGGTCGATGGGGTATTTCTGGTCCTGCACGGGGCGATGGCGCTGGAAGACCACGACGACGCGGAGGGTCTGCTGCTGGCGGCGGTGCGTGATTTGGTGGGAGCAGAGGTGCCGATCGTGGCGCCGCTCGATCTCCACACCAACCTTTCGGACGAGATGGTGGCGCTCGCCGACGCCCTCGTCGGCTACAAGCAGTACCCGCACACCGACATGCCCGAGACGGGCGCCCAAGCGCTCCGGATCCTGGCCTCCATCGTCAGCGGGGAGGCGCGGCCGGCGATGGTCCACACCCGGCTGCCGCTGGTCGCGCCGAACCAGTCGATGGTGACCACCTGGCAGTCGCCCTTGAAGACCGCCATCGACCGGGCGCGAGAGCTGGAGCAAGAGCCGGGGGTGCTGGCCGCGACCGTGCTCGGCGGGTTCCCCTTCGCCGACGTGCCGTTCGCTGGGCTCGCCACGATCGTCGTCACGGACGGCGACCCGGATCGCGCCCAGCGCAGCGCAGACGAACTGGCGGCGATCTGCTGGGAGCGCCGGGCTGACTTCACGATCCGCCCAACCCCAGTCGCGGAGGCGATTGAGCGGGCGATGGCGGGGCCGGAGGGCAGCGTCTACGTGCTGGCCGACATCGCCGACTCCGGCGCCAGCGGGACGGCCGGGGACGGCACGACCGTCCTGCGGGCGCTCATGGAAGCGGGAGCGCGCTCGGCGGCGGTGGCGCAGATCATGGACGCGGAGGCGGTCGCGGCCTGCGTTGCGGCCGGGGTCGGGAACGAGGTGACCCTCTCCGTCGGCGGCAAACACGACAGGCTCCATGGCCCTCCCGTCGAGGTGACCGGCACGGTGCGCCTGATCCACGAAGGGAGCTTCCGGGTTGCGGGAGCGATGGGCGCGGGAACGCTGGCAAGCCGTGGCCGGACGGTAGTGCTGGAGATCGGCGGGCGAGACGGAATCGAGTTGCAGCTGACCGAGGTCCGGGGCCACCCGCACGACCTGAACTTCTTCCGCGCCTTTGGCATCGAGCCGACGGAGCGGCGCATCCTGGCCCTCAAGAGCGCCGCCCACTTCCGGGCCGCGTTCGAGCCGATCGCCACGGAGGTGATCGAGGTCGATGCGCCTGGCATTAGCAGTCCGAATCTGGCGTCGTTCGATTACCAGCGCCTGCGCCGACCGATCTACCCGCTCGACCCCGACACGACCTGGTCGCCAGGGTAGGCAAGCCATCCAAAGGAAGAGAACCATCAACACGAGGATGGGCATCGGCCCGGGGAGGGCGTCGCACGGCGACCGAGACCGGCCTCGCAGAGGGAGGCTGACGGTTTCGCTGACCGCCCTTCTCCCCGGGTTGTCCTACACGTGGGGCAGGACGGCCTCGGCCATCGCTGTCAATCCGTCGATATCGTCCAAATCCCACCAGCGTGCCATCACGCCGTTGATCCCGATCTCGGCCAGCGCCTGTAGCTGCGCCACGATCTCATCGGCCGTGCCGACGAGGGTTCCCCGCTCCCGCACCTCGGCCGCCGTTTTCCCTTCCAGCTTGCGCTCCAACTCCGCCGCGTCACGGCCAAACAGCACGGTCGTCATATAGGTCCGGCGCACGTCGCTCGGCTGCCGGCCGTGCCCGCGAAGCATCTCGTCCAGTTGGGCGTTCAGGTCCCGAAGGCGCGGCAGCGGGTTGGTGGTGGCGTTCCACTCCTGGGCGTAACGGACCACGAGGGGAAGGGTCCGCCGCGGACCGTTGCCGCCGATAACGATTGGTGGACCGCCCGGTCGGCCCGGACGGGGCAGGAGCAGGGCGTCTTGGAGGCGGTAGTACTCGCCCTCGAACGAGACGGGCTCGTCGCTGGAGAGCAGGTGGCTGACAACCTCCAGTCCTTCCTCAAAGCGGGCGAACCGGCGCGGGACATCGAGCAAATCGAAGCCGAAGGAGGCGTGCTCCCGCTCCTGCCAGCCGGCGCCAAGGCCGAGGCGCAAGCGACCTCCAGAGAGGTCGTCCACCGCCGAGGCCATCCAGGCCGTCACGACGGGATCGCGGAAGGAGACGGGCGAGACGAGGGGGCCAAACGCTATCCTGCGGGTGTTTCCTGCCAGCCACGTGAGCGACGCCCAGAGCTCCAGGGCGTCTTTTCGTGGTCCGTCCGGGTTGGTGAAGTGATCGGAGCGATAGAGCCCGGCAAAGCCAAGTTCCTCAGTGGCCTCCGCGAGCCGCTGCCAGCGCGGCCACGTCAGGCCGTCCTGACCCTCGATCATGATCGCCAAATCCAGCATGAAATCCCCTTCCCTTGCCACCGGCCCCGAACGGCCAGGCCGGATCGTATCTACATCGGGGATCACGGACAAGCACGGGAGCTGCGCAACGGTTCATCACAGCCGGGCGGCGTTCAAGAGACCGCTTGGTGGCGGTGAGTAACCCGCGACGCGTCCGGATAGCCTAGAATCGCTGCATCGTGGACGATTCCGAGACCCCATCACCTCCGAGTTCAACCAGAACGACTTTCACACGGAGCACCAAGGACCCGGGAACGCCGCGGGGACCTGCTACGTTCTCCGGTTGGTGGGTCCTTTTCGTCGCCAGTCTGGCCGTGTTCTTCTCGGGCCCGGCCCAGACCTACGGTGTCTCGGCGTTCGTGGATCCGATGCTGGCCGATCTCGGCTGGTCGCGATCGCTCTTCTCGACCGCCTACTCCGTCGGGACGCTGGCAAGCGCGGGTGCGCTGCTCATCGTTGGTCGCCAGATCGACCGTTGGGGCAACCGCGCCGTCCTTACGGTCTCGGCGATCGGTTTCGGGGGCGCGCTTTTCCTGATGAGTGCGGTTGGTGGCGCCGTCACCCTCCTGGTCGGGTTCGCGCTACTGCGGACGTGCGGCTCGGGGGTGCTGACGCTGGCCGCCCGAACCCTTGTCCCGCACTGGTTCGTCCGCCGGCGAGGCCGAGCCTTCAGCCTTCTGGGCCTGGCGGGCGCCCTCAGTCTTGCGGTGGTCCCGCCCGTCAACGAACTTCTCATCCGCTTAGTGGGTTGGCGGACCGCTTGGCGGATTGATGCAATTGTCATCTGGCTCGTGCTTCTGCCTGCGGTTGCCATAGTCGTGCGGAATCGGCCGGAGGATATTGGCCAGCGCCCGGATGGTGAGCGGCCACCCGCCGGTCAGGATGCCGTAACTTCGGAGCCAGATGCTGGCCTAACCCTGAGGGAAGCCCTGCGGACGCCCGCCTTCTGGGGCCTGATTGGCGCCAGCGTCGTTCCCTCCCTGGTCGTCACGGGCCTCGCGTTCAACCAGGTCGCAATCTTCACTGCTCGCGGCTTGCCGAGCACGCTCGCCGCAACCACCTTCACCGTCGAATCTGCCCTGGGTTTGCCGATGACGCTCCTAGCAGGGTGGCTCGTCGACCGATACCCGGTTCGCTACGTGCTGGCGGCCGGCCAGATCTGCCTCGCCGCGGCGATGGTGTCGCTCCTGGCGACGCAATCACCGGCGCTCGCCCTGCTCTACTCTGCCTGGCGTGGAGCTTCAAGCGGGCTCTGGATGGTCGCCGCCGATGTCGCCTGGCCGGCCTATTTTGGGCGTCGTCACCTGGGGAGCATCCGCGGCTTCGGGTTTTCGGTCGGCGTCGTCGGGGCCGCAATCGGCCCGATCCCGTTCGGCCTCGCCTACGACCTGCTGGGTGGCTACAACCCCGCCATCGCCGGCCTGCTCATCCTTCCGGTGGTCGCAACCTTCGCCGTTCTCCGCTCGCGACCACCGCTCATCGTCGCACCGGGCCATGCGGTGGCTCCAGCATCAGTGGTTTCGCGCTGAACGGCTCTCGCCTCGTCTGTGCCGCCGGGGCAGGCGCCCGGGGTGGAAGCCGCAGGAACTCGTCTCGTGCGAGCCGCGAGCGCGAGCGATCGGGAAGGTACTGGGGGAAAAGGCGTTCCGGAGGTGCGGAGGTTCGCATGGTCACGAGCTTGGGGGCTCCCGATCCCGTCGACCTGGTCGAGCCACGTTGCCTTCTCTGATGCCACCGGCCCATAGCAGGCCGACCAGCACCATGAGCCAGCCCC
>JALYMD010000861.1 GCA_030773875.1 Chloroflexota bacterium
AACGAGGGTCAGGGCATGGGCGCCACCACCAGCAGGACCACCTTGGAAGAACCGGCGGTGGAGATTCATGGGCGGCGTAAGCCGACCATCGTGGCCGGACGCTACGAGGTTGACCTGGACGTGCCTCTTGGATCGGGCGGCATGGCGCTGGTCTACAAGGGGCGCGACTTGCGGACGCGTCGTCCCGTCGCACTCAAGACGCTGCGCTTGGAGTACCGGAGCGACCCTGAGACCCGCGCCCGCTTCCGCCACGAAGCCCGGTTGATGGCGTTCGTCGCTCACCCAAATGTGGCACGGGTCTTCGATCTTCACGAGGACGTGGACGCCCCCTGGGCAGTGCAGGAATACATTGCAGGCCGCACGCTACGGGATCTGATCGAGGAGCGGGACGCGTTTCCGCCAGGTGAGGTCGCGGACCTGCTCGACCAGATCGCCGCCGCGCTCGGCCACCTGCACGAGCGAGGTTTGGTGCACCTTGACGTCAAGCCTCAGAACCTCATCGTGACTCCAGAGGGCGTCGTCAAGCTAATTGATTTCGGCCTCGCTCAGACCGCCGGGGCCAGGCAGGAACTGATTGGCGGCACCACCTTTGGAACGGCGGCCTATCTGGCACCCGAGCAGGCCAGTGGCGAAGCGGTCGACGCAGCGACTGACGTCTACGCCCTTGGCTGTGTCGTCTATGAGCTCCTCACGGGGCGCCCGCCGTTTCAATCAGATGGACGAGGTGAGGTCAAGAACGACCTCATCCGCGCGCACATGGAGCAGCGGCCGACGGCGCCGTCCAAGGTTCGGCCGGACCTCGACCTCCCCGATGGACTCGACGACGTCATTCTCTGGGCGCTCGCGAAAGAGCCGGCCCAGCGCTATCGTGATGCGGAGTCCTTCGCCCGCCTGTTCCGTGCCGCTACCCAGCAGGTCGGGGTGAGTAGCGCTGTCACGACCGCGCCACTTGCCTTGATTGACGTGCCACACGCCGAACCGGCGGCGCCCTCCGCACGAGTTGTGGGGCCGGCGTCCTCCTCGCCGCCGACACGCGGGTCGGCGCCGGTGCGCCGGATGGCGACTGGAGCCTACCGGCTTGGTGGGAAGGCTGCCCGAAAGTCCGGCTGGTTGCGGCGGCGGCTCTGGCGGCTGACGGTGGTTGTTGCACTGGGCAACGTGATGTTGGCGCTCGTGCTTGTGCTGCTCCGAGGGCCAACCTCGCTCCTTCCAGGCGAGCCGGTCCTCGCCGCGGGAGCGGAAGCGCAGGTGGTGCTCCAAGATCTCCAACTCCGGAGCGGGCCTGGCCTGGACGCGCAGCCGGTCTGGCTATTGGACGAAGGCGACCGGTTAACGCTCAGCGGCGAGGCCGAGATCGCCGACGGCATGACCTGGTGGCCGGTGGAGACGGACCAGGGCGACATCGGGATGACCGGCTACGTCTGGGACGGAGGCATCTCCCCCGTTGCCGGGAAACGACCCGAGTGGATCGCCGATTGGATCGATCGCGGCCAGGACCACCTCGAAGCGCTGCGTGACCGGGTTGGCGTGTAAAGATGAGGCGGTGCTCATGGTGCCGCTGCAAGTCTCGGCTCGCCGGCTGACGTCACGTCCGTCACCCAGTCGAGTCTCCTCCCATTTGTCCGGTGGATGCTGCTGGATCACCGTGACCAGTGCCTCCACTAGCGCGGTCGGAGCCGGGACACGTCACGTTTTTCGACGATGACCTCCTGTTGGCGGCATCCGATCTCGGCCCTCCCGGTATGATGCCAGCGACGATTGAGCCTTCGCGGGTGCACTGGGTTCGTGGGTTTGGAATGTTGCGGTGGATAGGGGGCTAGCGATGAGTGGAGCCGGCGAAGCAAGGGACCAGGCGATGCCAGACCGCTTCGTGTGGCACCCGCAGTACCGGGGCCGGACGGTCGCACAGGTAACCGACGAACTGCGGGGCGATCTGGCGCACGACCAGCGGGCCTACGAGTTGACGTTAGCAGGAGCCGATCAGCGCGAGAGCGCCGCCCTCGCGGCCGTCCTCCCGCTTGAGAAGAAGTGGGGGGCGTTCGACTTCGATTGGGCCGTGGCCGACCCGACGGAGCTGGCCACCCGGATAGTGACCTTTGAGCGCGAACGGGAGCGCCGCCAGGACCTCTTTTCTTACGAGGCGTACCGGCGAGAGTCGACGCCGCAGACGGAGTCATCAAGTCGCCCCTGGTGGGCGTTCTGGCGAGGTTGAGCTTCGACAGCCAGACGCGGCCTCGCTCCGATATCGATCCCCCGGGGGCCGGGCAAAGCAGAGCGCCGTCCCAACTGGGACGG
>JALYMD010000862.1 GCA_030773875.1 Chloroflexota bacterium
GTCTCGACGGTTTCGATCGCGCGCTCGGCGCCGGTGGCCGCACCGATGGTGACTCCATGGTCGATCGCGGCGATAAACGAGCGCCCGCTCTGCTTGTTGAAAAGGCGTCCGAGCCGCAGCTGTGCGCCACTCAAGCGATCCATCCTTCCATCGCCGGTTGCACCGGCCGTCCGCGTCCCCAGCCCATGAACCTACGGGCCTCGTGGCTGTCACGCACGCCGTTGTGCAAGATGGCCTTGTTGTCTGCGGGCGGATCATAGGTCTGGCCCTACCGGTCGTCAATACCCTCAAATGGTGGTCCAGACCACTGACGGAGGCATGAGCAGGGCCCATAGCACTCCGGCCAGCCCCAGGGTATCCTCGAGCCAGTGGCAATAAAGGCGCTTTGGACCCGGGAAAGACCATGTCCAAGGGGACAACCGGCAACGGCAACGCTGATTTAGGTTTGCGGTTAGACCGCTCCTCCCGCACCCCGCTCTACCGGCAGATCGAGGGGGGCGTGCGGGAGGCGGTTGCGGCGGGAAGACTGATCGCGGGCGCGCGGCTCCCGCCCGAGCGCACCCTCGCGGCGGCGCTGGGAGTTGACCGCACGACCGTTGTCGCGGCGTACCGGGAGCTGGCCGCCGATGGGCTTGTCCATGCCCATGTCGGACGTGGCACCACCGTCGCGGCAGGTAGGGAGCGGTTCCCGGTACAGGGGCGGTCTGACCTTCGCGCCAGTGGAACTGGGCGACCGCTGGACTGGCCGCAGCTCTTTGCCCCGATGGTCGAGGATGATCCGGCGCTGGCCGACATTGCAGCGTTGGCGGGCAGGGAGGAGGTCATTTCGTTCGTCGCTGGCGTGCCGGCAGCAGAGACGTACCCCACCCGGACGTTCCGCTCCCTCCTCGCCGAAGCCCTGGGTCCGGGCGGAGAAGGCCTGCTCCAATACTGTCCACCCGAAGGGTACGGTCCGCTGCGGGAAGCGATTGCAGCACGGATGGCCCGCCTCGGCATGCCTGTACCCCCGAACAGGGTCTTCATCTGTGGCGGGAGCCAGCAAGGTCTCTACCTGCTCGCTCGCGCGTTCATCGAGTCGGGGGACACCGTCGCGGTCGAGGCGCCCACCTACGTTGGCGCGCTCCAGGTCTTCCGGGCGGCGGGAGCACGGCTCGTGAGCATGCCGGCCGACCGTGAGGGACTGGACCCGGATCGCCTCGGCGAGATGTTGGAGCGTCGCCCGATCAAGCTTATCTACGTCTTGCCGACGTTCCAAAATCCGACCGGCGCGACCCTCTCCCTGGAGCGGCGGCAGCGGCTCCTCGCCATCGCGCGGCGCCACGCTGTTCCGGTCATTGAGGATGATCCCTACAGTGAACTGCGCTACGAGGGCGAACCAGTGCCCTCGCTCCTGTCGCTCGCCGACGGGCCGACCAGTCCCGTGGTCTACCTTTCCACCTTCTCGAAGGTGCTGTTCCCCGGGTTTCGGCTGGGATGGGTAGTCGCCGCGCCGCCAGTAATTGAGCGTCTTGCTTGGGTCAAAGCCCTGGTCGATTTAGAGTCCAATCCGCTCGCCCAGTGGGCGGTCGCGGAGTATCTCGACCGTGGCGAATTCGACGGCCACCTAGCCCGGTTGGTCCCTGTGTATACCGACCGTCGTGATGCGCTGGAGCGTGCGCTTCGCCACGGGGCCGGGGAGATGCTCAGCTGGCGTTCACCGGCCGGCGGGTTCTATCTCTGGGTCCACCTGCTTGGGGGACTCCGGGCGCGTGAGGTGCTCACGGAGGCGTCCCGGCTGGGCGTCGCGTTCGTTCCCGGAGATCTCTTCCATGTCGATGGCGGCGGCCGCGACGCGCTTCGCCTGGCGTTTTCCGGCCTGCCCCCGGACCAAATTGAGGAAGGGGTGCGGCGCTTTGCGGCGGCGCTGACGGCTGTCGCCGAACGTCGCGCGGTCGCGCCGGGACGAGCACCGGTGCGTCCGACTCGAATTGTCTAGGGCGGGGTCCGCCAACGTCCCGATTGCGCGCCTGCGCTGTTCCCTGTGCTCGCCGCGGCTGAGCGCCGTCATACCGTCCGAGCACAACACGTCGATTCATGGCCCGAAAGCACGTCCCTTGGTAGCAGGGAAGGTGGGCGTCTGGTGATGGACGTGGTACATGATTCGACGCATTCCGGTCAGTCGATCTCGAGATTGCCGCCACCGAGGAAGCCGGCCCGGTGTTAGACGACCGTGCTGGAATCGAAGTCGGCGAAGGCAGTATCCGTCGTCGCGAAAAGCGTGATGGAGAAGTGGTCACCCGTCGAGGGGGCGCGGTCGCCATCGTTGTCCCGCACGGTCACCTCAAACCGGCATCGCGACTGATCTGAATCCGAGGATGTCTCGCCGCAGTCACCAGGGAAACCGGAAGGCTGGGATGAGGTGACCCAGTACGGTCCCTGGAAGATGAGCTCGTTCTCGTCGGGTGGCGGGTTCTCTCCAATGCAGATCATAGATTCGAGGACCGGGTCGAGCGTATCCGCCTCGCCGTGGATAGAGAACGGACCGCCCAGGGGGTTGCTGCCATGGTCCGAGTAATTCAACTCGATGCGTAGCTGACCGGTCGGGGGATGCAGGTTGTAGCTGGCGGAGGAGCGTTCGCAGCTAAAGGAGAAACCCAGCGTCGCCTGCTCGGAGAAGAGGCTCCCGTCGGGGGGCAACCACCCGCCTCCGCGACCAGTGCATCCGACGAGCGTTGTGCCGAGCAAGATGAGCGATCCAATCTTTGTTAGCCGAGCAGAAGGCTGGACTGGTAGAGAGCGCATTCCCATGACTCCTCTCCCGACATCGATTGCTGGTACGACGCCTTCCAGATCCGCCCGGGTCCAAACGGGTTTGCATAATGCGTACCATCGGCGCGGGGAGTCCGCCCCGTTGAGGGATCACGGGCGGAGCATCTCGGGGTGACGATTGAACCCCCTTGAGGCGTTGGAGAGCTGCCGGGCCTCTGCCGGACACCCGTCATCGGCGCCTGTTTGCCGTGTCACGGTGGACGCGCAGCCACGGATTTGGGTTGCAGCTCCGCCAAGAGCCCGTCAGGGAGGTGGGGGAGGGACGTGCAGACATGCTCTTATTCCGAGGGTGCGATGCCGAGACTCAGGTCAGGATGTTTGCGGACCTCCGGCCGGATCGCGGTCGCGTACAACCCGTAGTTCGGCGGCGTGCTCAATGTCGTGCCCGGTCCAGGTGGCGCAAATCCCAGGGAGACTGACCGGCTGGCCGCCCGGCGCGGTGCGGGTCTGGTCCCAAAGGGAGGGCGGCACCGCCACAAGCGTCGACCGCAGGCGCTCTCGCGCCGCGTGGAGGTCGGTGAGCGTCGTCCCCGGATCCTGGCCGTGGCGAGCGGCGACGATCTGCTCATTCCAGGCATCGACATCTGCAACAAAGGCGTCCAGGGTTGCTCCGGTCTCCATGGCCTTCACGGTGGCCGCCCCGACCTCGTCCCAGGCCGTGATGTGGTGAAGGAGATCGGCTACGGTCCAAGCCTGCCCGGGGAGATGACGGCCCAAATCCTCGTCAGTCATTCCTTCCAAGGCCGCGAGCAGCAGCGCCCGCGCGTCGTCCAGGTCCCGAAATAGTCTCTCCCGATCGACCATCGGTTCTCCTTCATCGCCCGGTGAAGCCCGTTGCTCCGACCCCCGTTCCCTCAACCCAGAGCGAGCACCCAGCCCAATCCCATCACGGCGGAGCTGACGGCGACGCAGGGAAAGCAGGCCATCACACCTAGCCGCGGCCGTGCGGTATAGAGCACGACATCCAGCCCGACGAGCAGGGCAACCGCGAGCGCGGCAAGCCAGACGACCTGGGGTTGGTCGACGAGGAGCGGAGCGACGGCTACAGCGAGCAGCGG
>JALYMD010000863.1 GCA_030773875.1 Chloroflexota bacterium
GCTACGGATCACACGGTGGCCTCGGCAGCAGGGCAGACTCCGCCCCGGGTCGCGGCATACCGCCGCGAGGGATGCGGATGAAGAGGTCTGCCATGCGTGTTGCCCTCGACGAACGAATCAACCCGGCTCGATGCCGGATCCTCAGCCTATGCCACGCTCTCCCCAATGTCAACGGGTGAACGGACAGCCCGTAGCGTCTCGGCGTGGTCACGAACTCTTGGTGGCGTTTGGCCGACAACCCAAAGAGCGGGTCGACGTCCTAGGGTCGGACAGCCTCCACGATGCTCCACGGCGACTGGGTCGCGTGGATGGTCACGTCAGCGAACCCGGCCGTCTCCAGCAGCGACCGGTACTCCTCCGCGGTGCGCTCCTGCGCGCCGAAGAGGACCAGCATCAGCAGGTCGAGCAGCTTCGCCCGGGCGAAGGCGTCACCCGGCTCGATCACCTGCTCGATGAGCCACACTCTAGCTCCCGGCGCCATTGCCCGGTGACAGACCCGGAGGATCGCCAGCGCCTGCTCGTCCGGCCAGTCGTGAATGATCTGAGCTAGGACGTAGGCGTCCCCGCCGGAGGGTATCTCGGCGAAGAAGTCGCCCGCGCCCAGGTCGCACCGGTCCAACACCCCTTCCGCGGCCAAGAACCCCCGCGCCCCGGGCAGGACCTCCGGGCGGTCGAACAGGATCCCGCCCAGGCCGGGAACCGCGGCCAGGGCCACCGCGAGGAGCCGTCCCTGGCCGCCGCCGATGTCGACGAGCGTGTCGAGCCTGGACAGGTCCCGCGCGGAGAGGAGGGCGTGAGCCCTTCCCTCCGCACCTCCCGTCATGGCAGCGTCGAAGCGCGCGCCCTCTTCCGGTGCGCCGTCAGGTAGTCCCAGAAATCGAGGCCGTGGACGCGGGGGAACACGGCTTCGCCAGTGCGGACGGCCTCGGGCAACTCGTGCCAGGCCCGCTCCATGTGGGGGGCGACGATCGCCAACGCAAAGGGCCGGAGCGAGCCGGGCGCATCGGCGCGCAGGAACTCCCCGACCGGCGTCAGCCGCACCCGCCCCCCCTCATCGGTGGCGCACAGGCCGAGGGCAGCCAGCGCACGGATCAGACGCGCCAGGGTTGGGGCGTGGGTGCCGCTCGCCTCGGCCAGCTCTCCGACGGTACGCGGCCCATCGGCCAGATGGTCGGCCAGGCCGAGAACGGCCATGGCCCGGACCGGGTGGGCGATCCAGGACGCGGTGACCAACTGCCACGCTGCTGTCTCGGGCGGCAAACCCTCGGTTCCCAAAACCATCTCGCCCTCCACGCTCTTGCCGGGTCAACCGGCCCGATCCACGACGCGACCGGCCACGTTGCAAGGTCCCCCATCCTACAAGCGGGGCAGGATGGCGGCGATGGGGATCTGCGGACACCCCCAAGACGGCCCGACAGGGGGTGCCGGGTCACACATCGGGCAGGCCACTGCCGAGGCGGGCGAGGGCGTGGAGTTGGTCTTTGGCGGCCTCGTAGAGGTCGCGGTAGACCTGGTAGGAAGCATCGTAGCGGCGATGGGCTTCAGCGTCTGGCTCCAGGGTGGTGGCGATGCGCACCCAGTCCCGAGTCAGGGAGCCAAGATCCGGGATAAGGCCAGTAGCGAGGCCGGCGAGGAAAGGGGCGCCGAAGGAGGCGCCGATGGTCCGCTCGGGGACGGTCTGGGCCACGCCGCCGGCGTCGGAGACGATCTGGAGCCAGAGCCGGTTCATGGCGCCGCCGCCGACGGCGACGAGGCGGCGGGGCGGCGCGCCCATCTCCGCCATCGCTTCGAGGTTGTGGCGGACGCCGAAGGCGGTGCCTTCCAGGACGGCGCGGTAGAGATGAGCGCGGGTGTGGGAGAGGGTGAGGCCGGCGAAGACGCCGCGCGCATCGGGGTCGTTGATGGGGGTCCGCTCGCCGGCGAAGTAGGGCAGGCAGACGAGGCCGTCGGATCCGGGCGGGATGGTGGCGGCGAGGTCCGCAAGGGCGGCGTAGGCGTTCGGCCCGCCCCGGCCCTCCGCCGCGATCTCGTCGGTGCCGAGCTGGTCGCGGAACCAGCGGGTGAGGCCGCCGGCGGCCGACATCCCGCCGGCGATGTCGTAGAGCCCGGGCAGGCAGTAGCCGGTGGCCCACATGCGGGGGTCGGGCACCGGGCGGTCGGTGACCTGGATGAAGAAGAGGGTGGTGCCGTACATGACCATCATGTCGCCCGGCTCGACCACCCCGACGCTGATCGCCTCGGCGGCCGCGTCGATGGTGCCGGCGGTGACCGGTGTGCCGGGCGCGAGAC
>JALYMD010000864.1 GCA_030773875.1 Chloroflexota bacterium
CTCTGGCCTCGACTCGCCGCTGCTGGACCTGCTCAACGCCCGCTACCTCCTCGTTCCGGCCACCATCCCGCCCGGCCGTCCGGATCTGGAGCGCCTGGTCGGGCAGCACCCGACGGTCTACGCCGACAACGAGGTGCGGGTGCTGGAGAATCGGGAGGTGCTGCCACGGGCCTGGATCGTCCACGAGGGCCGGCAGGTGACGACCCCGGCGGAGGCGTTGGGACTCCTCGCCTCCGGCGCGGTAGATCCCCGCACCGTCGCGCTCCTAGAGGAGGCCCTGCCAGCCCTGGTTCCGGAAGCCGATCCCACTGGGGATCGGGCTTCCGTCCTGACCTACGAGCCCGACCGTCTCCGCGTGCAGACGAGCACGACCTCCCCGGGACTCCTGGTGCTCAGTGAGGCCGCGTATCCGGCGTGGCAGGCCTCTGTCGACGGCGAGCCCGCGCCAATTCTGACCGCGAACGCCCTGCTCCGCGCGATTCCGGTTCCCGCTGGGGAGCACACCGTCGAGTTGCGCTACGAGTCGGCCACCCTCCAGATGGGGACGGTGATCTCCCTCCTCGCCTTCCTCGGGCTCCTGGGGCTGTGGATCGCTGCCGGCTGGCGTCGGCATCCGCGGTCCGGTGCTCCTAGGGAGTCATGAGGACGTGCCCATCGTCGGGAACGCGTTTCTAACCTGGAGGTAGAGCGCGGTCTGTTGAGCGTGGGTAGTGGTGGATCGTGGGGGCAATGGCTAATCGTTTCCCGGGGTGGGGCAGGATTTGACCCGGTGACCGAGACCAGATGGATGTGCACTCACCGCTGGGTAGGTGCCGGACGAACGGCGGATGAGGAGGTGTCGTGGGGTTTGTCGCCCAGCCCAGAGAGGGCTGGGCGGGCGCGATTCGAACGCGCGGAACCAGATAACCCACGAACGCCGACCCGCCGATCGAAGGGCTTGCGGTGGTGCGACGGATAAGGGGTGCGGATGGCCGTTTGTCGTGCTCACCCGTTGAGCTACCACGGCCGCAGCCGCGGGCGGGATTCGAACCCGCAACCTCGCCGTCCATAGCGGTAAGCCACTCGCGTCGACCCGTCGCCGGGCCGCCGGGAGCCGGGGCCAGGACATCCAGAGGACACCCCCTTCGATGCCTAACCCCAGTTCCCCGCTCCCGTTTACACCGCGCCCCGAATGAAGTCGGCGATCGCCGCTGGCGCGGTCGCGTCGAAGCCGACGACGTCAAGCTGCCCCGGATCGGCCGGGTCCGCCAGGCTGAAGCCGTTCGAGCACATGCCAACCACCACGTGGCGGGCGGGCAGGCCCGTCGCCTCCCGGTAGTCGCGTAGGTAGCTCGCCGCCGTCTGCTCAGGCACGTCACAGCCCTGGCCGCGCATCCAGGCTGCCGCCAGCGGGTTGCCGTCCCAGGTCTCGCTGTCGGTGTAGGAGACGAAGGCGTCCACCTTCGCCCCGGACTGCAGCGCGTCCCGGATCGGCAGCGCGCAGTAGGTGCCGCCCATCGGAATTGCCCGAAGCGTCCGCAGCACGTCGTCCAGCCGCTGCCGGGGCGAGACCGTCACCGGCACCAGCGTGTGGCCGTAGGCGACGATCTCGTGGTCCGGCTCGATCCGCGCTGTCACCAACGCCATCGCCGCGCTCGCTTCCCGCGCCGAGAGGAATGGCAGCCCCGCGACCATCGTGCCATCCATCGAGCCGGAGATGTCCAGCGCCAGCCGAATCCGCTTGCCGGTCGGGGCGACATGCTCGAACGCGGCGTAGAACGCCGCATCCAGCGCGTCGACCACTCGAGTCGCGGGTGTCCAGGCGCCGCTGCCTCGCTCGCCGTGGCCCTGAGCGTAGACCTTCAGGGCCGCTAGCACCGCGATCGGGTGGACCCGCGCCGCCCGGAGCCGGTCCCGGTCGCCGAGACGCTCACAAATCGTGTGGCTCGCCGCCGAGCCGGGAGTCAGCAACCCGACCTTGGACATCACGCCCAGGTTGCGCAGCATCGCCCCCAGCGGCATCGCCTCCAGCAGCGCGACCCAGACCTGCGGCTCGGTCAGCAGGGGCGTCGGCACCGCCTCGCGTGGCAGCTTGTGGTCCCGGATCAGGCGCGCCGCCTCCTCCGCATCTGTGAGGCCCTGGAGCAGGCGGAAGGCGTGGAGTTGATCCAGCGCCGTCGCGCCGTCGCTGCCGCGGGCCGCGTCCAGGCCCAACTCGCCGTCCACGATCCAGCGGTAGACCGCGTCATGGACCGGACCGGGCGCCTTTGGGTGGGCCAGGCGGAGCAGGTCCGCGTGGGTCCAACCGTCGCGCTGGCGGTACTTGATCGCCTGGTAGACCAGCGCGGCTGGCTCCTTGGCGTTGTACCAACTACCCACCGCCCTCCGCAGGGCGCGGCCCCAGCCGCGTACCGCCTGCACGTAGCGGGCGAAGTGGAACAAGTGCGTACCGGTCCGGGCCACCCGTGGCAGGACGGTGAGCGCGGCGCGGCGAGTCGCCAGGTCCTCGCTCGCCGTCGCCAAGGCGAGGGCGAACAGGACCGGCTCATGCTTCGGCGCGCGGCTGGCCTCGCTGACCGCGACGATCTCGGCGACGACCCGGGCGCCATCCAGCTCCAGGCAACGCTCGACGATCTCGGCATGCTCGCGGGTCAGTTCGCGGGCACCGACGTAGAACGTGCCGCCGGCAGTGCCGAGCATGAGGAACCGGGTTAGCTGGGCCCAGGGATCGAGCGCAAAGGCCCGGGCACCCTCGTGGGTGACGGCCTCCTTCGCCTTGGCGGCCTCCAGCGCCGCCGTGTAGAGCGTGACCATTGGGATACCTCGGGTGCGAAACGCAGGTCGGGACGTGAACGTCCGCATCATTGGGCTGAAGCGGGGCGGACCTGACCCGGCAGCGGGCCTCGTCGCTCCCCTCGACGATCAGGTTCAGTTGAGACGCGGCGATGACGACGTTAGCTCTCGAACGGAGGTGGCTCGTGCGTCCCGTGGATCAACATCGCGGACTGGCGAGCGGTTGCCGTGCTCCGGGCGCATGCCCTGAGGGGCGAGTCGTGATCCGGGATGATCTGCTGCCATCCCGGGCCCGGTCACGCCCCACAGCAGGGTCGCAACCGGGCCGGCGGGATCAGCCGAGGGCTCTCCGCGCCCATCCGGGTTAGCGGACGATGCGGAGGGCGCCGGTGGCCGGGAGACCGTTGGCCGCGCTCTCGGCGCGGCTCACGCCCTGGACGCGCTCTCCGGTGCGGACCAGCGCGCTCCCAACCTGGCGTCGCGCGATGGCGACGACGGTGGTGACGACGCTGCGTCGCCCAGCTCCGGTCCGGATGGCGGAGATGCGCCGCTCCTGCTCGGCCTCAGCCAGCAAATCCCGGCGTCGCATCTCGGCAACGGCGGAGCTCAGGGTCGGATGGATCTGGTACATGGCGGTCTGCTCCTTCAACGCGGCGGATCTATGGACCCGGCCGTCGGTTGTGCGGTGAGTGGATGTCGGACGAGAGACTCGCGCTGGGAGTTCGCTGCGGGCGGAAAGGCGCAAGTCAGTGGCTGGTCGCATGGTGAAGGCGTCTCCCTGGATGAACTGGACAACCCGGGCTGGCCTGATGATGGTCAATCGGGTGCGGGCGTGGTCGAGCTTCACCATTGAAGACCTCCTTTCGCGCTGTCCCAGCGAGCGGTCTCGCCGGCTGGCGCCTGG
>JALYMD010000865.1 GCA_030773875.1 Chloroflexota bacterium
TGGGTGTTGTCAACCGCGGCCGGTGCGGCACTCGCGCCCCCGGGAGCCGCGGCCAGCAGGGCGGTGATGGCTGGTGTCGCCAGTCCGAGCCGAAGGCCGATCTCGAGCAGGCGGCGCCGGTCTAGGCGACCATATCGGGCAGCCTCCAGCAAGGCCGGTAAGCGAAGATCTCCCGCCTCGAAGGCATCACGCATCTCGTCCTCCTGATGGCGTCTCTCGACGCCGCGTGGCCCCACCGGGATTCCACCTGCCCCGTTGCAGGTCCCGCCGGGGCGCGTACTGTAGGGAAGGCGGCGCCACGGCGCAAGCGCGCGGGCGGTCAGGTGGTGGCCGAGGACACACGACAAAGGCTGTTGACCGGTGCCGCCGTCCCGTCCGTGCGCGCTCCCTAGGCGGCTTCGACTCCCGGTGCCAGTGCTTCACATCCGTGTTGAAAGCGGCGCACCCGACCCTATGCTTCCGCACGCCTTCCCTTGTCGTGTTGCGGCCAGCCCTGGGACAATGCGCCTCTTCAAGCGGGCAAGAAGCACTGGGGCGACACCCTCGCCGGTGCAGGCGGAGAGAACAACGTGGCCGAATCTCACGGAATGACGAGCCGTGGCGTGACTGGCGGCCGCTACGACGCGATCGTCGTCGGCTCTGGGCACAACGGCTTGATTGCGGCGGCGTACCTGGCACGGGCGGGCAAGCGGGTGCTGGTGCTTGAGCGACGCCATGTCATCGGCGGCGCGACGGTGACGGAAGAACCCTTTCCCGGCTACAAACTCTCGACCTGCTCCTATGTCTGCAACTTGCTCCTGCCGGAAGTGATCCAGGACCTGGAGCTGATCCGCCACGGCTACGACGTTCGCCCCTTCGACCCGCAGTACTTCGTTCCCTTCCCGGACGGCCACTTCTTCATGTCGTTTCTGGACGGTCGAAAAACCCGGGAGCAGATCGCCAAGTTCTCCACCAAGGATGTCACCGCCTACGACGCCTACTGGGCAATGTGGGACCGGATCCTTGACCGGATGCGCCCACTTCTCCTGCGCCCCGCGCCCAGCTGGGCGGAGATCGAGGAGCAGTTCTCCGGCCCCCAGGGCATGGACGACTGGCGAACGCTGACGCGGAGCAGCATCTCCGAGGTGCTGGACCGCTTCTTCGAGTCGGAAGAGATCAAGGCGCCGCTCTGCACCGGCGGGGTGATCGGGGTCAATGCTGGGCCGCGCACGCCCGGCACGGCTTACGTCAAGTTCCACCACCTCATCGGGGCTGTGGGGGGACACCAGGGCGCCTGGGGCTACGTCCGGGGTGGGATGGGCAGCGTCGCTCAGGCCATCGCCGCCAGCGGTCGGGAGCATGGGGTGGAGATCCTGACCAACGCGGAAGTCGGGGAGGTCGAGATCCGGGACGGAACCGCGTTTGGGGTTCGTCTCACCGATGGCCGCCGATTCACCGCGGACGTGGTGCTCTCCAACGCCGACCCGCACCGGACCTACCTTGGTCTAGTCGGTGAGCGACACCTTCCGGTAGATCTGGTGGATGGGGTGAAGCGGCTCCGGGTCAAGGGGTCCGTGGTCAAAGTGCTGCTCGGGCTGGGGGAACTGCCGAACTTCATGGCCATGCCCGGGACATCGGTGGGGCCGCAGCACACCGGAGGGATCGTGATCAACCCATCGGTGGAGTACCTGGAACGGGCCTGGGACGAGTGCAAGCGCGGCCTGCCGGCATCTCGTCCCTTCATGGACGCCTACATCCAGACCGCCACCGAGGAGGGCCTCGCCCCGCCGGGGAAGCACACGATGAGCCTCTTCGTCCAGTACGCCCCCTATGACCTCGCCGACGGAACCTGGGATGGGCGGCGGGATGCCATCGGGGCCAACATCATTGCCACCCTCGCCGAGTACGCGCCGAACATCCCGGCTGTGATCGAGCACATGCAGGTGCTGGGACCGCCGGACATTGAGGCGACCATCGGGACCACGGGCGGCAATATCTTCCATGGCGAGATCCTACCGGACCAGATGTTTGGCTACCGTCCCGTCCCCGGGTTCGCCGACTATCGGACGCCGGTCGACCGGCTGTATCTGTGCGGGAGCGGCGCTTGGCCGGGCGGAGCGGTCTTCGGAGCGCCGGGCCGGAACTGTGCCCTGCAGGTGCTCGAAGATCTCGGCGCGCCTCGCCTGGAGGCTGCGGCGGACTAGCAACCTGCTCGTCACGCCGCGATAACGCAGGTCGGCGCTGAACGCTGACTTCAGGTCGACTCGTGCGCAAGCCCGACCGTCAACGCGGCGCCCGCCTCCTAAGTGGGAGCCAGGAGCGAGGTCGCGCAATCGCCTGCGCCGCCACGATACCGATTACCACTGCAAGAAGCCCAGCTACCAAAGTCACAACGACGTAGACACTCGCCCGCAACGGTTCTCCACTCTGGATCTGTTGGACCACTTCATAGCTGAAGGTTGAAAAGGCCGTATAGGCGCCAAGGAACCCGGTCGCCACGAAGAGCCGCGTCGCGGCGCGGGCCCCGCCGCGCTCGGTCACCAGCGTCAGGTAGAACCCCAGGACCAGGCTGCCCAGCACGTTGACAAGGAGCGTCGCCCAGGGGAAGTCGCTCCCCCAGCGGTCGGTCGCCCAAGTTCCAACAACGTACCGTGCGCTGGCACCCAGCAACCCACCGGCACTGAGGGCAATCATGGTGGTGAGGTGGTCACGCCATGCAATCCCCTGCGGCCGCGGCTGGTCCCTCGGCGGCCGTGCGAGCTCTGCCTCCTCGATCACATCAGACATCGGCTCGACCGGCTCATCATGACCCCCGCTCCACTGCGCGACGCTTGACAGGCAACAGATGGTGGTCAGAGAGGAACGTGTCGCGCCCCATCACCAGCTCCGTCCCACGACATCCGCCAGCGCCATACCCAAGCCGACGCTCCCGATCCCGGTGATCGTGCTGCCAAGGGCATTGACGAGAGAAAACCGGATAGCCCCACGCCGCACCAGGGCGACCGTCTCGTAGGCAAAGGTCGAGAACGTAGTGTAGGAGCCCAGGAAGCCAGTCCCGATCAGGAGCCTGACGTCAGGCTCGTCACTAATATGATTGCCCACAAGGGTGAGGAAGAACCCCATCAGCAAACTGCCGCTGGCGTTGACGAGGAACGTCCCGTACGGGAACTCCACACCGACCCGGTTCGCGGCCCAGGTGGAGACCAGATAA
>JALYMD010000866.1 GCA_030773875.1 Chloroflexota bacterium
GCTCTATCCAGGGACCTGCCTGATTGAGGGCACCAACGTCTCGGAGGGACGCGGCACCACGCGCCCATTCGAAGTCGTGGGCGCCCCGTGGTTAGATCCACTCCTCCTAGCCGACGACCTTGAGCGACGGCAGTTGCCTGGGGTCGCGTTCCGAGCGACCTCCTTCACGCCGACCTTCTCGAAGCATGCCGGCAAGGTGTGTGGCGGCGTCCAGGCGCACATCGTCGATCGGAACGCGCTCCGGCCGGTGCAGTTAGGGATGCATCTCCTGCATGCAATCCGTGGACTCGACCCGGACGCGTTTGCCTGGACGGAGCGGCCGAACGGTGGCTCCTTCGTCGACCTGCTGCTCGGCAGCGACCGCCCGCGTCTCGCCCTCACCACCGGGGCCGACGTTGACGAGGTGATGGCGGATTGGGCTGAGCAAGCCGGCATATTCACGGATCGCCGCCGCCAGTTCCTCCTCTATGAGTAGGCCGCGTGGCTCCGCTTGAGCACTTGCGTCAGCATCTGAACCAGGTGGGAGTGTGGCCTCGCTTGGTGAGGGCTTCTCGTGGGCAGGCCGCTGCGTGACATAAACGTTTGAGGCGCCTCGTCCATCAGGTGGGACACCGGCATCGACAGCGTTGAGCGGATGCCGCTAGGAGAGACGTGCATGTCAGATGATTCGACAAACGAACTCGGTCGGCTGGAGACCGAGGGGATCAATGCGGCCACCGCTGCTATCGACTGCCTCAACCCGCTGGAGATCGTGCAGGCCATGAACGCGGAGGACGCGAAGGTGGCGGCAGCAGTTGAACGAGAGCTGCCACGGATCGCGACCGCCATCGAGGAGATCGCAGCACGGCTGCGGCGCGGCGGCCGTCTGATCTACGTCGGTGCGGGAACGTCGGGGCGTCTTGGGGTGCTCGACGCATCGGAGTGCCCGCCGACCTTCGGCACCCCTCCGGAACTGGTGGTTGGCTGCATTGCTGGCGGGCCATCCGCCCTCACGAGCGCGGTCGAAGAGGTCGAGGACAGCACTGATGCGGGGCGATCGGACGCCGCATGCCTCGCAATTACTGACGCCGACGCCGTGGTTGGGATCGCCGCCAGCGGACGCACTCCCTACGTGCTTGGTGCGGTCAACCATGCCGACGCCCAGGGAGCGCTAACCATCGGCCTCGCCTGCAATGCGGGAACAGCCTTGGAGCGATCCGTGGCGATCATGATCGCGCCGGTCGTCGGGCCGGAGGTGATTGCCGGCTCCACACGTCTTAAGGCGGGAACGGCCCAAAAGATGGTGCTCAACATGCTCAGCACCGGCGCCATGATCTTTCTCGGCAAGACCTTCGGCAACCTGATGGTGGACCTACGGGCAACCAATGCCAAGCTACGCCGGCGGGCGACCGCCATTGTGCAGGCCGCAACCGGCCTCGACGAAACGGCTTCGGCCTCCTTGCTCCAAGCCTCAGACGGCGACGCCAAAATCGCGATCGTGGTCGCGCGGGCTGGAATCAGCATAGAGGCAGCGCGGACTCGCCTGGATGCCGCGAGTGGATCTGTGCGGGAGGCGCTCGGCGAAGCGGCACCCTGCCCGAGTTAGCTCTGCTCGGAGGGGGCGACGGCGGCGGCAAAAGCCGTGCGGTCGTGGTCGACCGGTGCCGCCAAGAGCGCGGCAGGGGCACAGCGGGAGGCTCCAACGACACCGCGAGTAGGGGGAGGCCATAGCCGGGGTCAAGCTCGACTTCCCTGAGAACGACTCCCTTGCAGGCGTAGCGATGCCCCTCTTCGAGGGAGACAAGGCCTTGGCCTCCCAGGGAAGATCGACGACACGCGAATTGGGCAGGAGAAGTCAACTGCCTCCCTTGTGCTCCCCGTGATCCCCGGCGTCCATGCGATTCCCTGAAGTATGGCGACCGGCCCGTCGGGGGCACCACCTTGCAGGCGGTAGGGGAGGGAGCCTAGGTGTGGGCGTCGTGCCTGGAGGCGAGCCGAGGGGGTCTCCAGACGCTTCATTTGTGTCGGGGCACGATTCGGTATGATGGAACCTTGCCCAGCAGGGTGGTCGTGGACCGAATCAAGGTCGTAATCGGAATGGAGCGCTCTATGGTGCCATCCCGTTCTCATCGCCCATTCGATTCCTCAGCCTCGGAACCCCTTGTTCTGACCCGGAGGCGCCTTATCGGTCGTCTCGCCGCGGCCGGCTTCTCGGCGCCGGTGATCGCGTCGATCTTGGCCAGCGGCGCCTGGGCACAGGACGCGACCCCCACCGCGACCCCCTCGCCGGCTGAGGTGCTCGCGGCGTTGGGCAAGGATCCCCGCCTGATCATGCACGGCTCCACCACCTTCGAGACACCGCTGGAGCTGATTGATGGTCTGCTCACCCCGAACGATCTCTTCTTCATCCGCTCCAATGGTCCGGTCAGCGTCGACATCGACCCGCAGGCCTGGCGACTC
>JALYMD010000867.1 GCA_030773875.1 Chloroflexota bacterium
CCTCAAGATTATACCATATTGACACCACAGTTAGGGTGGTGTAATCTTGGTATAGGACGAAAGGGAAAGCGTCCAACGGCAATCGGTCAGACGAGCAGGAAGGGAGCACACGAGATGGCCGCGACGATTACCAACATCCGACGCCGCGAGGCAAGTCCGGCGCGATGGCAGTGGGCGCTAGAGCGAGCCATCGCCCAAGGCGTCCACGTTCGCCAGCTTCAGTGCGGGGTGTGGGTCGCCGCGAGCGGGACGGACCTGAACGCCGCCTACGCGGTCACCCTCGCGGACTGCGAGTGTCGCGCTGCCAGCGAGGGGGACCCCGTCTGCAAGCACCGGGCAGCCCTGGCTCATCGGCTTGGGCGGCTGGATGCGGACCCGCAGCCGGAACCGCCGGCGCCAGCCGCGCCCGCGGTGCGCCGGCCCGGACGTATGAACTTGACGGACGCCGAGCTGGTCATCCTGCGCGGTCAAGCGGCCCGCCTGCACGCCGAGCGTGGGTGGCCACTGGTGGACGTGGAAACGGGGGAGGTGATCGCCGCCTAACCAGTCAGGCCGGATACGGGGGCTCCGAGGTCGTCCCCATCTTGTGCGAAGCGCCGTCACTCAGGGCGGCGTTTCGCTCGGGGGGGATTAGTGCTGGCCGTTGAATTAGTCTGGATACTTGATTATCTTCATGCACTCGACGAGTTCGTCGGCGAGTACTTGTGTTGTTTCCCCTAATATCAGGGCATGGGCAGGATCTCCCTCCTTGGGATCCATCTCAACTGAAAAGCCGAGATCAATTACGTCTTTCGCCCTGAGTGAGCCTAAACCCCAGTCCCTGCGCTCCGACCCAAGCACTGTCAAAGGGTCGTGCGGATTGGGGAGCAATCTTCTCACCTGCACAGAGATCTGCCGGTCATATTCTGCCCCGGTTTTAAAAGCGCCCCGGGTGGGAGTGCGACGGTCACGCTTAAAGCTATTCTTGGGAGCCAGCCTCCGCAGCAGTTCGTCGTCACCCCGGATTCGATTACCGCCCATGACCCCAGGGATCCTCCCTAGGTGGCCAGGACCTCAACGATGGCCATCAACACTCCAGGCCAAGAAGCGTTTGCCTTCTCTTGATACTTGGCACCGCGCCCCTGTCCTGTCTTCACCATGTAATTCATCTTGCCGCTTTGGCCAATTTCAACTGCGACGAGCTTGCCTGGTCGACTCCACTCAAGTTCAACGCCCCCGTCTGGGAATGGAACGATTTCCTGTGGTAGAGCATGCGCCCCATACCATGGACCAGCCACCGTGGCCACCCAATCGATTAAGCGGCTCGCCGCCAGCAGTGACCGGCGAGCCGGCGGCACAGCACCATACGAGTCCCAGTTCGCCTCCAATTCCCCGAGTGACACTAATCTTTGGTGCGCCTGGCGGATGTCGTCTTCGATGGTGGAGGGTGGCGTCAACGTGGCTGTCGTGTTCGGCGAAATGTCGGAGGCGGCGGAGGCATAAGCCATCAGCGGCCGAGGTCTTGCCACCGCTGTGTGCATGGCGAGGCGAATCTCCTCTCCCATGTGCCCGCCTCCGGTAGAGGTTCGGACCGCTGGAGTGCCCCTGCGTGGTGAGATGATCCCTAGTGAGGGAACGATATTAACTTGCGCTCCGCAGGCATCGTTGAGCGTCAACGCAGGCATGTGCCGCTCCTTTCAGGAGACATCGACGGGGAAGTACAGATCGAGAATGTGGTCGAACTCTCTCGCCGCGACCGAGAAAAAGTCTTCGATCTGTCCTCGAGCGAAGCTTTGTTCAGGTCGAATTTCGTCCAATGTATTGAGATCCTGTTCCACAGCAACGACCGGTGAATTGGGGCCGACGCGGACGCCGGTTCTGATCCGCATCCAGCTGTTAGCTTGAAAGCCGTTTAGGCTGATCACCTTGTGTGCATGAATCTCTAGCTGTTGCGGCCGATTGAGCGGTCCGGCAACCCAACGATCCTTAAAATACTGGCGGGCTAGTTGCTTCGCCGGTTCGTTCTCATCTGCTGAACGGTGAATAACCGCAGCAAGTCGACCGACGGGTGCGTCGCTCTCCTCGAAGATATCGGCTAGGCGGGTAGCAAAGGATTGAAGAGTCGCGGCAGGATCGACTGATTCTTCTTCCGTGCGTTGCCAGAAGAGGTTGGCTCGAGACCGAGCAATCTCTAGACGGAGGGAGCCGGCCTGATTACCAATCACCACGGATGGTATCTCCATCGGCCACTCTCCTCCCGAGGGCAACAGTACTGGCTCGGCGTCATAAATGGCTGACCACTCCACTAAAGCCCGGCGAAACGTCTTTGTGGGGGACAATTCCCCAGTCGCAACAAAGGCCGTGGCTTGAAGAAGGTTCACTGTGAAATCGGGTGTCGATACCATCAAAGAACTCTCGCTCGTCGCTGAAGGGCACCGAGGTGATGCTCGACTGCTTGCTACCAATTGCAAGCATTATCTCGCGAAACCTCGGCCGGGAGTAGTCTATAGATCCTGGCTTGCGTTACAGTGCCCGATCGGGAGATTTGAAGAGCGCCATTGTAGGCAGCCTTGTTGAAGTCGCGCGATGGGCAGAGGCGAGCGCGCTCTCGGGTCATCGCGCTATCCTCTCATACATGACCGCCCCCAATACCCTCCCCGACCACGCTCCCAGCCGCACCGTCCGCCCCGGCGACTGGCCCTCGCCGAAGGCCGTCCGTGACCGACTGAACCGTATCGGCATGGATGCCACTAACCTGCCGGAACTAATGCACTTCATCGGGCAGCAGGGCTGGCTTTGGCGTCTTGCCGGCGGGCCGAACTTCCCCCGCTGCTGGGCGGACATCGTCGTCCCCAGGGTCAGTCTAGAGCCGTGGGCGGAAGGCTGGGGCGATGGGCCAGCGGAAGCGCTCAGCCTCGCCCTCGTGCTGGCTATGATGACCTGGCCACCGGGGCGCTCTGGGGATGCGGGGTCGCCCGCCGTTACAGCCCGTGATCGGTAAGGAGCCGGCCCCCGTCTTTTGTCCCTCTGGAGGACATCACCCCCTTTAGACGGTGGCCCGCTCCAGGTTGAGCGCCAGCAACCGCGCCAGGATCACGTCCTCCTCGACGGCGGCCGGGTCGGGGTCGTCCCAGCCGTAGGCGGCCCAGACGGCCCGATCGAGGCGGGCGTGGGCGTGGGCGAGCCAGGCCGGGCGCGCGTTGTAGAGGTTGGTCAGGGTGCGCTTCTTCAGCTCCGCCTCGTCCGCGCCTTCCGGGTCGAGCCAGGCCCGCCGCCGCTCGTCCAACTCCTTCGCCGCCGCCGCGATGGCCTCCCGCTGTGCCTCGGTCGGGCGGGGGAAGGGGAAGGTCTCGAAGCAGGTGGTGGGGGTGTAGCGCGGGTCGTTGCCGACGCCCAGCCAGGTGCCCATCCGCAGCGACCAGGCCTCGTGGGCACGGGAGTGCAGCACGCCGAAGAAATAGTCGTCGTCGCGGGCGAAGACGATCAATTGGTGGTCCGCAAGGACGTTCCCGGACAGCCAGGCGAAGAGGCGGTGCTTGGCGACCGTGGGCGTCACGACGTAGCGCGGCAGCTTGGCCACCGCCCGGCGCATCCCCGACACCGGTTCGGCATGGAGCCACCAGTAATCCCGGTAGCGGGCTCGCTTGACCTTGGCTCGCTCCGGCCGTACGTGGAGTCGGACGTGCTCGAACGGCGCCTCGTAGAGAGCCGCCTCGTGCTCGGGCATGTCGATTCCGAAGTCAACAATCCACATGTCGCGCGGTCGCCGCGTCACGTCCAGGCTGTTGACCCACGGCCGCACGACATCGCAGTTGGGCCTACCGTTCGGGTTCGGCGGAAGGGCGAGCCAACTGCGAGCCACATCCCCGGGAACATCGAACTTTCCAGCCTTGACGTCGCCGACAAAGCCGAGGCCGACGTTCTGCGGGAGGCGCTTCGCCAATGAGAGATCGGTGAGGGCAGACAAATCCGGATTGATGGCCGCGACCGGCACCCCATCCAGGGTCCGGCCAGTCTCACGGCCGTCGTCAAACCCGACGAGCGAGATACGAACGGCGGCACCCTCAAGAATCCACGGCTCGTCGTCCCAGGCCATGAAAATGCCGCCGCTCTGCCCGATCCGATCTAACACCCGCCGGCTCGCGCCGCCTCGGATTGAGTTAGTCGCTAGCAGACCAGATCGTCTCACCCGACCGGCCTCAATCTCCGCCCGAGCTTTCTCAAAGAAGTAGCAGACGAGATCCGACATGCCGGGAAGCCGATTCCCGAAAACCTGGAACAGATCAAGAGCGTAGTCATCACCGAGTTCGGACCGTAACTTTTTGGCTCCCAAAAACGGCGGGTTGCCGATGATGACATCCGCCTCGGGCCAGCAGGCTTCTTTGGGGTGCTCCGGGTCGGAGCGGTCGAGGAGGGCGTCCTGGAGGCGGATCGTCTCCAGCGGCTCCAGGATCGGGTCCCGGCTGCCGGGCGGGAACCCGTTGTTCCCCAGCCATTGCAAATAGCCGATCCAGACCACCGCCTGGGCCAGCTCCCGCGCATAGGCGTTCAGCTCCAACCCGCGGAGTTGGGCCGGCCCCACCAGCGGGTACCCTTGTGGCAGCCCCGCCGCGGCCCCGAAGGCCAGCGCCTCTTTCTCCAGGTCCAGTAGACACGCCAGCGCCACGTAGAGGAAGTTCCCCGAGCCGCAGGCCGGGTCCAGCACCCGCACCGCCCGCAGCTCCTCTTGGAACGCGCCCAGCAGCCCCCGCAGTTCCGCCTGCCGGTTCCGCCGCGTCTGCGGGGTCGGCGCCGCTTCGGCAGCCGCCCGCAGCCGCTCCCCCTCTGCCCGGACCTCCCCCCAGCGGCGTCGGAGCGGCGCCATCAGGACCGGCTCGACCACCCGGAGGATGTCCGCCTTCCCCGTGTAGTGGGCACCGAGTTGGGCGCGCTTGGCGGGGTCCAAGGAGCGCTCGAACAGCGTCCCGAAGATCGCCGGCTCGACGCTGCCCCAGTCTAGGGAGGCCGCCGCCGCCAGGTCGGCGATCTCACCCCCGGTCAGCGGCACCGGCTCGACCCGAGCGAAGAGGCCGCCGTTGAAACGGGCCAGCTCGACCGCCCCGAAGTCGCCCCCGTCGCGCATCGCCCCCAGCAGCGCCGTCATCCGCTCCGGGAACCGCTCGGGCCGCCGGGCGGAGCCAGCCAGCACCTCGCCGAACAGCCCCTTCGGTAGCAATCCCACGTCCTCAGCAAACAGGCAGAAGAGCAGTTGGACCAGGAAGTGGGCGGCCACGTCCGGCGGCACGTCCCGTCCATGCAGCGCACCGGCCAGCGCCCCAAAGCGGCGGGCAGCATCCTCGGTCACCGCCTCCGGCGTCCGCTTCGGCCGCAAGGAGGCCGGGTCGGTGAAGACCGCCCGCAGCACCCGCAGGTTGGCGGGATCGTCCAGCGTCTCTAGGTCGAACCGGTAGAGGTCCGGCGCGGTGCCGGTGAAGTTGGTCCGCACCTCGACGCGGTCCAGGTCGCAGACCACCAGCAGCGGCGGGTTCTCCAGGTCGTCCCGGTAGAGTTGAAGCTGTCGGTATGCCGCCGCCAAATCGGCGTGGTGCCCCTTGTACTCCCAAGCGAAGAAGCCGCGCCGCCAGACATCGGCCCAGCCCTTGCCCCCGGTCGCCTTGGTCGCCCCCTTCTCGAAGGTAAACCACTCGCCGCTGGGGTCGGCATCGACGGGGGAGGGGACGCCAAAGAGGGCGCACAAGTCAAGGAAGTGCGACTGGCTGGCGGATCGCTCCGTCAGCGTGACGCCAGACCACTTGGCGCGGAACTGTTGGACGTTCATGCACCCGCCTAGCCGCTACCTGCCGCGGTCCCCGATGCCGGGGGATTATCGCCCGTGCCCTCTGGTGGTCAAGAACCCTCGGGCGGGTGCAGTTTTTTCGTCAGAACCTCCAGTCGTTCCAGGTCGGCGTCCGAGAGTGCCCATAGCCCCCACCGATCAGCCGATGAATACGGCCCATCCCCAGGCCGGCATCGCGCTGCGATCGTCTCCATCTCCGCCCATTCATCGTCCGTCAAGCGCGTGCGGTCGATTGGGGCGGGTGGGGGTGCTAGGGCGGGGAGGGTCCCTCCGATCCGGTCGAGCCGCCGGCGCAGCGCCTTGCCCCCTCCCACCTACAACGTCTCCCCATCCACGATGACGATGCAGACCCATGTCGTGTCCCGCCCGCACGCCGGGCACCGCGCCGGCCAGGGCAGGGGGGCGTCCGGCTCAGCCAGGAACGCGACCGGCCCCCACTCACGGCAGACGGCGCATGGCATGGGCCGAATCAGCTTGCAGAGCCGGCGCACCCGCGCTGCGGTCCTCACAGGCGGCCCCCGCCGGCCAGCCACCGCGCCAGCGTGACCGCCGCGTCCTCCGCCTCCCGGCCAGTGAGCAGTCCACCCCACGCGATCAGATCCCGCGCGTAGGCCAGGAACGCCGGGTCCGGTGCCGGATTCAGACGCGCCATCAGTCGATCGACCCGCCGCCCTAGCCGGCCCACGCGCCCTCCTCCCCAAGACCGGGAGCCAACTCCG
>JALYMD010000868.1 GCA_030773875.1 Chloroflexota bacterium
GAGCATCCCCCACGCGGCGGGCTGATGGCCGGCCGACTCGGTCGTGGCCTGGCGGTGGGCGAGGGAGAACCCGGACTGCACGATGACACTCCTTATTCTGATCAATCTTCGGGTTTTCATCGGTAGCGGCACTTGCCACGGTCCCCATCTTAGGGTGACGGGCGAGGCAGCGACATCGTCAAAACGACGTAGTCAGACAACTTAATCGCATCCAGCCAAATCTGTACCGACTCTGCAAGGGTCGGCGAGGAAAGACGCGTCCATCCACCTTTCCCATCCCGTGAGAGACCGCCAGCAACGGCCCAGGGGCGTTCCTCCGCCGGCACGGATGGATTGCCCCATTTGAGGTTCGATCCCTAAGCCTCCCCGGCCGGAGATCCAACGCCCTTCAACAGCGGACCCTCTTGCGCGCCTTCTGTTGTTCCGCCAGAAACTCGTGACGGAACTGTGACACCATGGTTAGCGGCCGGTGACGAGGCACTCCTACCTTGGGTCTTGGCGAATACGCTCTCGATCAAGACCCAAGGAAAGGAACGTTCACCTATGCCACGCATACTCTCCACGGCCGGGCTGGCGCGATTCAGCGCCCGAAAGCCGTGGCTCGTCGTTGGACTCTGGGTGGTCCTACTGGTGCTCGCCGGCATTGCCCAGAGCGGCCTGAAGGACGTCGTCACCACCGAGCAGACCTTTACCAACAATCCCGAGTCCGTTCGGGCGACGGAATTGCTGGAGGAGCGCCTGCGCGGTCCGAAGCCGGTCACCGAAACCATTATCGTTCGCTCGGAAACGACTACCGTCGACGATCCCGCCTTCCGGGCGGTTGTCGACGGGACCGTGGCTGCGCTCCGGGGCATGAACGGCGTGGTCACGTCGGCCGCGAGCTATTACGAAGCCCAGGCCGCAGGCAACCCTGCCGCGGAAGGGATGGTTTCCGCCGATCGCCACGCCACCGTCATCCCGGTCACGCTGGCCGGCAAGCTTGATACCGCGACCGAGCATGCCCCGGCGTACATGGAACTGGTCGCGGCGCAGAACCGCGACGGGTTCGAGGTCCTCACGGTCGGTGACGCGAGCACCGCGGAAGAGTGGGGCAAGATCGCGCAGGAGGACCTCGCCAAGGGCGAGGGCATCGGCATCGGCGTCGCGCTCGTGGTCCTGGTCGCCGTCTTTGCCGCCCTGGTCGCGGCGGGCGTGCCGATCGTGCTGGCCCTGGTCTCGATCGTCGTCGCACTCGGACTGACCGCTCTCGTCGGGCGCGTCTACGAACTCTCCAACATGGTCGAGAACATCATCACGATGATCGGGCTCGCCGTCGGCATCGACTACGCCCTCTTCATCGTCGAGCGGTACCGCGAGGAGCAGCGGCGCGGACTGACCAAGCGCGACGCGATTGAGCTGGCCGGTTCCACCGCCAGCAAAGCGGTCCTCTTCTCCGGGTTCACCGTCATCATCACCCTGATGGGCATGTTCTTCATCCCAACCAACATCTTCCGATCCATTGGCCTCGGCGCGATCCTGGTGGTCTTCGCGGCGATCCTGGCCTCCCTGACCCTGATCCCCGCCATGCTCAGCCTGCTCGGCGACAAGGTTGACTGGCCGCGGCGGCGCAAGTACGACGAGATTGCCGCCCAACAGCCGGTCCACGACAGCGAGACCATCCATGCCGGCTTCTGGGGCCGCATCACCCGTGTCGTGATGGCCCGCCCGGCGATCAGCGCAATCCTGGCGATCGCGCTCCTGGTGGCGGCCACCCTGCCGCTGATCAGTATCCGCACCGGTCAGGCCGGTGTCGAGTCCTTCCCGGACGGCGAGGTCAAGCGCGCCTTCACAATCCTGGAGCGTGACTTCTACGCCGGGATGGTTGCTCCGGTCGAGATCGTGGTCGATGGCTCGGCCAACGATCCCGCCGTCAAGACCGGCATCGACGGGCTTGTCGCCACCCTGAGCGACAACGACCTCTACGGCCCGGCCACCGTCACCACCAACGCCGCCGGAGACCTAAGAGCGTCTATCAAAACCGTGGAACTGGGCTTGCAGGTTGCTGGAGCATGAGCAAGCCTCTGGTCTCCGATGACCTCTGGGCGATCGTCGAGCCGTTGTTGCCGGCCGAACCGACCAAGCCCAAGGGCGGGCGACCGCGCGTCCCGGACCGCGCCTGCCTGACTGGGATCGTGTTCGTCCTCAAGACCGGCATCCCGTGGGAGCTGCTGCCCCAGGAACTCGGCTGCGGCTCCGGGATGAC
>JALYMD010000869.1 GCA_030773875.1 Chloroflexota bacterium
GTGGACCGTCGGAGCCCTTTCAATGGGCTGATGGAGGCCCGAATCCGGGTAAATCGAGGCCTTAGGGCCCGATGCGGGCACCCGTGGAGACCAACCCCCGACTTTTTCAACAGGCTGGGCTGTTATCTGGGGAGGAGACGAGTTCGCGGAAAGGAGGACGATGGCAGGAAGACCGTTGGTGGTCGACCCCACAGTTGAGTCCGCTGAGGAGTTGTGAGGCATGCAAATCGTCTTGGGCGGCGAACCGTTGAAAGACCGTGGTTGTGGTCTGGCGGCGAGACTGGATCGGCCCAGCGACGTGGAGGCGAGCCGCGCCAGGTTCGTATCGGGCCATCCACCACGCGTGACGGTCTAGAGATGCCGGTGGAACCAGTCGATGATGCGCTCCATGCGGTCGATGCGCCGGTCCGGCCGCCCCACCCCCACCATGAAGTGGGCTTCCCCGGGGTAGCGCACCATCTCCACCGGCCGACTGCGGGATCGGAGGATGGCATAGGCCAACTCCGTCTGGTTCGGTGGACAGCGCAGGTCCCCCTCGCACTGCAACAGCAGGAGGGGCGCCTCGTTGCGGTGGATCTCCACGAAGGGCGACCGCTGCTGGAACGCGGCCAGATCCTCGGGCAGCGTCCCCACCCCGACGAATCGCTCGCCCGTGAAGGTCGGCAGGTCCGAGCTGCCGTACCAGGAGACGAGGTCGGTGACGGGATTCTCGCTCACCCCAGCCGCGAAGGTGCCCGGGTAGTGCCCGAGCAACCAGGTGGTCATGTACCCCCCGCCGGACAACCCGAACACGCCCACCCGCTTCGGGTCGGCGATGCCCTCCGCAATCGCCCACTCCACCACGCGCACGTTGTCAGACGCATCCGGGTCACCCCAGATGCCGTGGATCGCCCGCGCGAACGCTTCCCCGTAGCCGGTTGAGCCGCGCGGGTTCGGGTAGAGGACGTGGATCCCCGCATCGGCCAGGGCCAGCATCTCCAGCCACGGCGTTGGCCCATGCGCTCCGTGCGGCCCACCGTGGATCTGGAGGGCGACCGGTCCCGGCCGCGGCGCGTCGCGCCCTTCGATGAACCAGACATCGATCGTGTGCCCGTCCGGGTGGGGGACACGGTGGCGCACCGGATCCTTGCGGAACAGCGCCAGCCAATCCGAGCCGTGCGTCGTCAACGGCCGCAGTGCACCATTCTCGACTGCGCAGACCTCGCCCGGTCGCCCTCGATCGGTGGCCACAACCGCCACTCGCCCGCCGCCCGTCACGATGGCCGTGCAGACTACCTCGTCGTCCGCCAGCGGCTCGACAGATCCATCGACGCCAAAGCGGTACGGGAGGCTCCGCCCTTCCTCCGAGACCAGCGCCACGAGGTTGCCGTCGTCCAGCCAGGCGAGGGAGACGCCGGAGTTCGGGTCAATCAGGTCGCCAAAGGTGGTATTGGAGATCGGCCGGTCGAGGTCAGGGCCGAGCTGGCACACCCCATCCCCCTCGACCAGGTAGAGGTTCTGGTTGGCCCAGGCGGGTGCCCCACGGCGCCCAATGCCTACCAGCGCGAGCGTGCCGCTCGGAGACCATCGGGCGGCGGTGACTGTGCCCTCCAACGCCGCGACCAGTTCCGGTGCGGTCCCAGGGGCGTCCGCGGGGACGGACCAGACCCGGGCGCGCTCGGGGAAGGTGGCGAGCGCGTCGTCCGAGTCCAGGTCGGCTACGAAGCCGATCCGTGTGCTGTCGGGCGACCAGAAGGCTTCCACCACCTCGACGGCTGGCTCCGTCAGCCGGACCGGCTCTCCCCCCGCGGCGGAGACGACGTAGACGCTCGCGGACTGGTCGCGGAAACCCTGCCCGTCTAAGCGCCACCGGAAGTCCGTGATGTGTCGCGCGACCGGGTCCTTCGCGTCACCGACGATGTAGCGCTCCTCCCCGCTCGATGCGACCACCAGCACGCGGTCACCGTCAGGGGACCACTCCGCCGCCCGGGCGTCGCCCGGAACTTCAGCGAGCCGCTTGGCCTCGCCGCTAGTGAGCGGGAGGATCCAGGGCTGGGTCCGCCCGCCCCGGTCCGAGAGGAAGAGGAGGGTGCGGCCATCGGGCGAGACGCGCGGCTGGCTATCGTTGGCGTCCGCCGTGGTCAGGGGGTCCGGGGCACTTCCGTCGAACCCCACGCGCCACAGACGCTTGCGGTATTTGCCGTCCTCGATCACCCGCCGGGAATAGACGACGGCCCAGCCGTCCGGCGCCACCGTCAGCTCCTGGATCATGGCCTGGTTGAGCAGGTCGACGGGGCGGAAGCGTCCGTCGGCGTGGTCGACCGGGTCCCGGTCCATCGCCTGCATCAGCTCTTCCGGTCGCTCGTTGCCACCCGCCACGCGCTTCTCCCCCCGTTCCCATGACCCGACCGTGAGCCGCGCTTTGCCCAGCCACCGGCGTTGACCATACGGCCGTAGCGGAGGACGTGGTCGCTGGCCTCGGTCCGCCTTGCGAATGAACCCCACAACCCGAATGGCACCCATCACGTCTAACGAGACTGGGTGCACTTCCTGACAAACTCGCCCAACCAACCAGCAACGGGCGCAACAGGAACGCCATGGCCAGCCCCACCATGCCTTCAGGTTGATCCTTGTTCCTACTCCTGGACCTGTCGTGGATCGATCGCGTCGCGAAGGCCATCGCCGATGAAGGCGAACGCGAGAACCAGGATGGCGAGGGCCGTCCCTGGGACGAGGAACTGGTACCAGAACGGGTCGATGTAGAGCTGTCCGCCCTGGATCATCTGCCCGAGGCTCGCGGTCGGTGGCGTAACGCCGAGGCCGACGTAGGACAGGATCGCTTCAATCAGGATGACGTCACCGAACCCGAGGCTGATCAGCACGGCTGCTGTACCGAGGACGTTGGGGAGCAGGTGCTTACGGATGATCCACGACGTGGTACTGCCGGCCACCTTCGCCGCTTCCACGTACGGCGCCTCGCGCAACGAGAACACATCAGCGCGGACAACCCGGGCGACGTTCACCCAGTAAAACAGCGAGACCGCGAACATGGTGATGTAGAGCCGGCCAATGGTCCCAAAGCGGTCGTGCGCGGCCTGTCCCCAGGTGGCCGATAAGAGCAGCGCAACCAGAATGATTGGGAATGCGAAGACGACATCAATGAGGCGCGATAGGGCCGAGTCGACCCAGCCCCCGTGGTAGCCGGCTACGAGCCCGATGCCTACGCCAAGGACGAACGTGATGACCATGGCAATGGTGGCGATCACGAAGGTCGTCCGCAGGGCGAACATGAGCTGGCTGAGGATATCGACTCCGCTGGCGTCGGTCCCGAGCCAGTGACCGGCCGAGGGCCACTGGTTGACGTTCGCCATGTCCGGCTCGCCCGCCCCGTACGGCGCCAGCACGGGCGCGAAGATGGCAACCAGGACGGCGCCGACAAGGATAACCGCCCCAGTTACGGCCAGGCGATTCCGGACGAAGCGGCGGAACGCTTGCTGCTTGAGGCTCCGCACCCGGACGACTCGTTCGGGACTGCCCGTCGCCATCGGCGCGGTGAGCGTTGTGGTGCCGCCGGTCGAAGACCTAGTTACTGCCATGGTGCGCCCATCCTTGCAGCGCGAACGACAGGATGGTCAAGGCCCTGCGCGCTCGCACCGTCCGTTCCAGCCGTCACCGGTTGATCCGGACGCGAGGGTCAATCGTTCCGTAGGCGAGGTCGATCACGAGGTTGACCGTCATCGTGAACGCCGCGAAGAGCACGACCGTGGCCTGGGCCACCGGGTAGTCTCCGCGGGTGAGCGCGTTGATCGCGTAGTAAGCGATGCCAGGGATGCCGAACATCGTCTCGACGACGAAGTTGCCGACAATCAGGAACGCGATGCTGGGGCCGATGAACGTGATGATCGGGATGAGTGCATTCCGGAGCACATGCCGGAAGAGGATTCCGTGCTCGTCGAGCCCTTTCGCCCGGGCGGTCCGGACGAAGTCCTGACGCATTTGCTCCAGCACCGCCGCCCGGTCGAAACGCGCGAACTGCCCGATGCCGTAGAGCGACAGCGTCGCCAGGGGCAGGATGAAGCCCTGGGCGGTGCCCCAGCCGCGAATGGGCAACCAGCCGAGCTGCACGCCAAAGAACACGATCAGGAAGATGCCGACGACCAATTGTGGGATCGAGCCGAGCCAGATGGCGATCGCCATCGCCGTCCGGTCGAACAACGAGTTTTGCCTCGCGGCCGCCGCGATGCCAACCAACCCGCCTAGCGCGACTTGAATACCTAATGAGAGCAGGCCAATCTGGAGCGACACCGGGATCCCGCGCCGCAGGATCTCGTTGACTGAGCGGCCCCGCTGGACATAGCTCTCCCCGAAGTCCCCACGCGCGATATCCCCGATGTAGTCCACGAACTGCACCGGCAGCGGCCGGTCCAGGCCCATCCTGTGCTTCAACTGGGCGTACTCGACCGGGTTGATATTGCCCTGGGCGCTCCGACTCCGCCGTAGCATGTCCTTGACAGGGTCCTGCGGACTGAGCCGGATGGTCACGAAGATCAGCACCAGGACGCCCAGCAGAACGGCGAAGGAGTAGAGCAGGCGGCGGATAAGGTAGCGGACCATGGTCGGAGGCTCCCTCAATCGCATGACCGGACAGTGGCATCCCAGCCTACGCCGAGGATGCCACCGTCACACGGCTCGCCTGCCCTAGTGCTTGACGACGACGACTTCCTTGTCAAACCAAATCGGGAAGGCACCGCCAGTCCATGAGCCCTGCTTAGCGCCCTTGAGATAGGGCTTGCGGACGTACATCGGCACCGTGTTGCCCATGGGCACGTACACGGCATTCTTGAGCACGAGCTCCTCGCCCTGCCGGTAGAGCTCGTTGCGCTTGGCCTCGTCCTGCTCGATGTCCGCCTGCGCCATGAGCTCGGCGAATTTCTGGGCATCCGCGCCGGGATCGAACCCGCCTTTGGCCGGCAGATCGGGCTTCCAGTTGAAGACGCCCTCCATGTACGGCGAGTCGGGCCGGAACACCTCGCTCATCAGCTGCGGCGTCTCGGTGATGTTGCCCCACCACCAGACATCGAACTGGCGACCGGCGTTCTCGACCTGAAGGTCCTGGATCTGGTCTAGCGTCTTGGACGTGTCGAGTTTGACGTCGACGCCCAGGTTGTCCTTGAACATCTGGAGGAAGGCCCGCCAGCGGTTGATTTCGTCCGGGGCCGCGGTGGCATCCCAGTACAGCACGATCTCGGGCAACCCCGCTCCGTCCGGAAAGCCGGCCTCAGCGAGTAGCGCCTTGGCCTGCTCCGGGTCGTACTTGAGCCCTGCCGGTGGTTCGTAGGGCGTGGTCGTCATCACGACCGAGGGGGTGAAGAAATCGATTGGGCTCCATGTGCCCTGCCAGATCTCGTTCGCCCACTTGTCGCGGTCGATTGCCATCCCGAAGGCACGACGGACGCGCACGTCGTCGAAGGGGGGCTTGGTGAAATCCATCGCAAGGGAGCGCACCGAGCCCGACGGGGTAATCGTGTTGAGCTCTTTCGACAGGACCGGATCCTGCTCGACCGCCGCCTTGAGCGAGAGCGGCACGTCGGTGACAACGGCCTCGTCGGCCTTGTAGAGGTTGAGGGCGGTGTTCTCGGCCGTCGGACCGGTGACGATTGGCCAGATGATTTGGACGATCGACGGGGAGTTGCCACGGTAGTGGTGGGGGTTCGGCTCCATCACAAATTCGGTGCTCGGGTCAAAAGAGGTGAACCGCCACGGGCCAGTGCCGGCATCCTTGAGTACGAAGTCGGTCTCGCCGGCCTCTGACAGAGCCTGGGGGTCGACTACGTTCCAGATGAACGCCGCCATGTAGGAGAGGAAGAAGTTGTAGGGCTTGGTCAGCGTCACCTCGACCGTGGCTTCGTCGACGGCTCGGACACCGAGGTCCTGGCTCTTGCCGTCGATGAAGTCCTGGTATCCCTGCACGTGCTCCATAAAGTGGGCCATCGGCGACGTGTTCGCCGGGTCGAGGGCACGTTTCCAGGACTGGATGAAGTGGTCGGCGAGAACCGGGCGGCCGCTCGCGTACTTGGCGTCCGGGCGGATCTTGAACGTGTAGACGAGCCCGTCTGGGCTCGTCGTGTAGCTTTCCGCCAGGTCGAGCTCAACCGTCGCGGTCTCGGTGTAGCGGACAAGGCCACCCCAGACGTTCTGGAACATGATCCAGAACGGGAGCCAGTTGATCGTCCGGTGCGGGTCGAGCGTCACGCCCTGCCCGAACGGATTGAACGGCACCTGGATAGTGACGTTCGTCTCGATCTCCTCGTTCTGGTAGACAATCGCTGCGACGCCACCGGCGGAAGCCGGGGCAGCCGTCGCGGCTCCGACGCCGAACCGTGCCGTCGTGAGGGCACCAGCCGCGATGGCCGACCACCGCAGCACGTCACGCCGGGTTACCTGGGGGGCGTTCTTCCGCAGCGCTCGCCGGAGTTGCTCCAACTCCTCGCGCTCAACCTCGGTTGGTACA
>JALYMD010000870.1 GCA_030773875.1 Chloroflexota bacterium
GTGGGAGCGCGTCACTGGATCGCGAGCCCTACGGTAGCGAGCCTCCAGGTCGGCGAGGGGAAGGTGCGGGGGCACCACAAGACGTCTTGGCATTCCCTTAGTCTACATCCGGAGTCCGTATGACTCCTCAGACGGATTTGGTATGACGTCTCAACGGCCCGTCGCACCAAAGGCGGCTGTCAGGGCCCACACCTGCGCCTCCTCCCTCAGGCCGAGGATCGCTTCCTCCACGCTCACCCAACGCGGGCGATGATCTGGTTCCGGTTCTGCCTGGGCAACGTCCTGCCCCGTCAGGTCGACAATGAAGAACGTTTCGACCTTGTTGATGCCCCCTCCAACGATCTGGCGAGCAGAGCCGAGGCGCCTCAACGCGACGATGCCGTAACCCGTTTCCTCGTCCACCTCGCGGCGCAGCGTCTCTTCGGGCGTCTCGTTCCCCGTCACTCCGCCGCCGGGCAGGAACCAGCCCGTCGGCGTTTCGACGACCAGGACCCGACCCTCGATGACCGCCACCGCGTAGCTGCCCGGACGATCGGCGTAGGTCGTCCCGGCCAGAGGCGTCCCGAACTGGCGTGGCCGGTCGTTCTCCACGACGTTCTCACTTGGTCCGGTGCCTACCGACATTCCGGTCGGTCGCGAGCATACCCCTCAAAACTCCCTCTCATGAGATGCCCGATGGACGCTGGTCGTCCAAGGGGCGGAACTGCCCTGATTCAGTCTGCGGTGCGTCCACCGTCCACATAGAGGGTTTGGCCGGTGACGAACCGCGCAGACTCGGAGCAGAGGAAGACGGCGGCGCCAACCAGATCCTCGGGGGTGCCGAGGCGGCCCATCGGGATGCCGGAGATCAGGGCCGCCCGGGTCGCCGGATTGGCCAGGAGATCGACGGTGAGCGGGGACTCGGTGTACGCCGGCCCGAGCGCGTTGACCGTCACCCCATGGGGTGCCCACTCCGTCGCCAGCACCTTGGTCAGGAGCGCTACGCCGCCCTTGGATGCTGCGTAGGGGGCATGGTGCGGGTGGCCGAGCAGGCTGGAGACGGAGCCGATGGTCAGCACCCGGCCATACCGGCGGGCAACCATCCCGCGGCCGACCGCCTGCGCTACGTAGAACGCCCCAGAGAGGTTGACGTCCAGGATCCGGCGCCACTCGGCCGGGGTGTACTCTAGCGCCGGCTTGCGTTGTTGAATCCCAACGGCATTGACCAGGATATCGATCCGCTCGGTGGTCTGCTCGACGGCCGAGACCACAGCCCGGACCTGGCCGGGATCGGTGACGTCCAATCGCACCGCCATGGAGCCTGCGGTGTGCGGTCGCGCGCACGCCTGAGCAACTCGCTGTGCCCCATCGAGATCCACGTCCGCCACAGCAAGGCGCGCGCCGAAGTCAGCCAATGCAGCAGCGATCGCCCCACCGATGGCTCCCGCGCCAACCACGAGCGCGCCCTGACCGGTCAGGTCGAAGATCCGGTCGAACCCGCTCGCGGCCAGCTGGCCGGAACCCTCGCGGACATCCAGCGGTGGGCTAGATGACTCCGATGCGTCACCATCCTTGACTAGCCGCAGCCGGTTGCGTGGCAGATCCCCGTCCGTCATCGGCCGTCTCCACCAGCCTGACTGGCTGACTGGCTCCCCCCTGGGTGAGCGTTACGTCGAGGGCTGAGGGCGTTAATCGTCTCGACCTCCTCAGTACCGACGACGGCCGCGCCGTGCGGCACGCCACCGGGGATCACCGCGACATCGCCAGGTCCCAACTCCACGTGCTCACCAGCCACGTCAAAGCCGATCCGCCCCCGCAGCACCACGGTGACCTGTTCCTCCGGATGAGCGTGGACTGGGAAGATGGCCCCGGGCGCGTAGACGTAGCGGACCACGGTCTGGCTCGCGCCGTTCACGATTTGACGGCGCACGCCGGAGACCGGCTCATCGGCGACGAGACCGTCCCAGGCGAGCGTTTGAGTCGTGGCGGGAGGTGAGGAGGTCTCTCCTCGATTAGACGCCATCGCCTCCGCACTCCGGACGTGCCCGAAATTGGTTGCCGCCCGGCACCAATACCGCCTCCTCAAGGAGCCTCAGTCGTCGCGGGCGCCGGCTCAAAAGATGACCCATCCAGCGAGCAAAGCGAGGGCAAGTATCAGCAGAATCGGGCTAGCCGCGCCCAAGCCCCAAATGGCAAACAGGAGCAGGGCTACCAGCAGCAGCGCCGCCAGCACGATCAGGTAGGTGCGCTGGGTCGGATTGACCAGGGCGTCTTCCGCGCCGAAATCGAGCGGACGGGTAGGGGGTTGCAGCTCGTCACCGGCGAACACTTGGCGGGCTTGGCGCACTCGTGCGGCGCGATCGTCGTCGGGCTGGTTGCTCACAAAGACCTCCTCGTCCGGTCACTGCTCACCCCGAGGGGGAGCGAGAGCACCGGTGACGGGGTGGGCGGCCACGGACCGGCGCGAACCATCGGGCTCGGGAACGACCGGTGGCCTCAGGCGGGTTGGCGGACGCGGACGCCCGGGGCAGCATTTGCGGCCCCAGGTGCGGACCTGCATGCATGATACGTGATCGCGGGTTCCGGTCTCGACGAGGTTACCGCGAGCGGGCCTCATCAACGCCGGTCTCCACCGGGGCCGAGAGGCTGGCCACGCCCCGCCAGAGGGCAACAACGATCAATTTCACGGCACCAGCGAAGGCAAGCAGAAGCCCGGTGAGTGTCCAAGCGGGACCGAGCGCGAAAACGGTTGCAGCGCCGATGGCCAGCAACCCGCCAAGGACCATGGCGATCGAGACGAGACGGAGATGGTGCATGGAATATGGTGCTCCAAGGAAGTCGGGCCGGTAGGATCAGCACCGGCTAGGGAGGAAGAGTGCAGCCGGTGGTCGGTATTCGGCGGGACCAGCGTAGCCCGACGGACCAGGTGTCGCCAAGGAACGATCTTGGAGGCTGCCGTGCCGAGGCTACCTGCGGGGTTGACTGTCAGCGGGGCCGGTCGCGCCTTTGGGACCCGCAACAAGGAGATTACGACACGATAAGGGGCTCGGTCTCCGTGAGGGCCAGGCGAAACTCGAGGTGAGCGGCCCCAGCGTCACGCGCCGGAGCCGCTCACTCTTTCGGTGCTTTTTTCGCTCGCGGGCGGTAGCGCCCTGATTTAGGAGGGGGCGAGGAAGTCGGTGGCGACGTAGCCGGCGAGCGCTCCATCCGCCGTCGTTACTGGAACCCAGACGAGGCCCTGCCCCTGCTCGGCTGCGCCGGTGACAGTCAGGAGCGTCCCCGCTGTCAGCTCTGTGACGACTTCCGCTTGCCGGGACGGCCCCACCCGCAGGTTGACCGCATCGGTTGTGACAACGGCGGTCCCGACTGCGAAGGCGTCGCCCGCCGCAGTAGTCTCCTCATGGCTATCGATCGGGCCCCCGTCGGGCGAGATGCCCTCCTCGTCGGTCGTGACCTCTTCGAATGGGGCTTGCTCAGCGGCGTGAGTCGCGGCGATCAGGTTGGCGTCGGCCCAGATGACGAACTGGATGACCCGATTGCCGGCACCCAGGTCGGTCACGAAGACAGAGACGCCGCCCTGCTCCGGCCCGACTGGATCGGGGATCTCCACCCCGCTCTGGCCGGCGGTTTGGCCTGCCGCGGTGCCAACCGTGGTTCCGCCGTCGAGATGGCTGTAGATGGTTTCCGTCTGGTCGAAGTCGTGCGTGTTGGGGTGCTCGTTGCTCGGCGGTCCGAGCGGGTTGCTCGTGTAGTCCATGCAGGAGCCGAGGTTGCCGTTGCTGTGGTCCTCGTCCTGGTGGCCGAGGCCCCAGTCGTGGGCGAGTTCCTGGCACATGACCAGTCGCCGCCATTCGGGCTTGTTGTACGCCGCCATGTTGTAGTAGGTGTCGTTCATCTTGGCGGTCGCCTGGGTGATGTGGTCGCCTGAGGCCCAGATTGAGGCCAGCCCGAGCCAGCCATTGCGGCCGTACGCCTCGGCGCAGACCTCGATCCGCCCGCTGGTGGGGTTGCATCGCCTCGGGTTGGTGCCGCCGGGGACTTCGTTCAGACCGAGAACGCTCGACGGATTCCAGTCTGCTATTGCCTCGTCGAGGTAGGGGTCCCAGGTGCTATGGACGTTGTCACCCGCCATCAGCATGAACGGGTTGCTCGTGCGTGCCCAGTGGTAGTTGCCCCAGGCGTGGGTTGCTCCGGCTGGGGTTGGTAGCGCAGCCGCTACAAACGCCATGACAAGCCCGATCACAAGGAACCGCCGCGTCCATTGGAGTTGCCCCGCCTAGGTGGACACTCGATCATTGAGCATTCGGTGCTCATGAGGAGGTGTTCCCGTGTCTCACATCCGCCCGGTCTACCCTCCGGAGTTCAAGGCCGAAGCTGTGCACCTCGTGCGCAGTAGCGACAAGTCCCTGGGCACCCTCGCCAAGGA
>JALYMD010000871.1 GCA_030773875.1 Chloroflexota bacterium
GCATGGGGTAGCCCATCCACTCGGCCAGGGCATCGAAGAGGGAGGATTCCACGAGCCGCCCCTCGCCGGTAGCGCGGCGCTCGTAGAGGGCGGCGAGGACGGCCATCGCGCCGTAGACGCCGGCGCCGATATCGCCGACGGAGATCCCGACCTTGGCCATCTCCGCTTGCGTTCCGGTGGTAGCGATCACGCCCGTCTCTCCCTGGAGGAGGAGGTCGAACGCCTTTCGATGCTCGTAGGGACCGCCGCGACCCTAGCCGGAGACGGAGCAGACGACCACGGACGGGTAGCGTTGGCGCAGATCGGCGGGGGCGAGGCCGAGGCGGTCGATGGCGCCCGGACCCAGGTTTTGGACCAGGACGTCCGAGCGGGCGACGAGCCGCTCCAGGATCTCGGCAGCCCGGGGGTGCTTGAGGTCCAGGGTCAGGGAGCGCTTGCCCCGGTTCAGCCAGACGAAATAGGAGGAGAGGCCCTTGACGGCGGTGTCGTAGCGGCGGGCGAAGTCGCCGCCGCCGGGCCGCTCCACCTTGACCACGTCGGCGCCGAGGTCGGCGAGGTGGCGGGTGCAGAGGGGCCCAGCCACCGCCTGCTCCAGAGCGAGCACCCGCACCCCGGCGAGGGGTCCGGCGGGATCATGGGACGGTGCGTGTCTCTCGTCGGGCCGCGTCACGTTCGCTCGTCTCCGTCACGGCGCCATCCGATCAGGCCTGGAATCGGGCGATCCTATCACGAGGGAGACACGTGGGGACGCTGGTCGCTGCCGGGCGCGATGTAGCCCCCTGCGCCGCCCAGAGGCGCGAATCGCGGTACTCTTTAACGTGGGTGGCAGGCGCCATGGCTCGCCCCCCGGGGCAGCGCGACGCCGCTACCAGGATGGATCTTTTCGGAGGTAGGACGATGTTTTTTAGCCGGCACAAGACAACGATGCCCACGCCTGATTCGGCGCTTCCAGGGCGGGAGCATCCAGGGTTTCGCGTTCCGGATCGGCATGCCGTGCTCGGCACGCCGATCAAGCCGCCGTTTCCAGATGGCATTGAGACGGCGACCTTCGGGCTGGGCTGCTTCTGGGGCGCCGAGCAACGGTTCTGGCAGACGGAGGGCGTCTTCGCGACGGCCGTCGGCTACGCCGGGGGGTTCACGCCGAACCCGACCTACGAGGAGGTTTGCAGCGGCCGGACCGGCCACACCGAGGTGGTGCTGGTCGCTTTCGATCCTCAGAAGGTGAGCTACCGGGACCTGCTGACCGTCTTCTGGGAGGCGCACAACCCAACGCAGGGGATGCGTCAGGGCAACGATGTCGGCACGCAGTACCGCTCGGCGATCTACTACGCGAACGACGAGCAGCGGCGGGAGGCGGAGGCGACGCGGGACGCCTACCAAGAGGCTCTTGAGCGGGCCGGTTACGGCCGGATCACGACCGAGATCGCGCCCGCGGGCCCGTTCTACTACGCCGAGGAGTACCACCAGCAGTACTTGCACAAGGTGCCAAACGGCTACTGCGGACTAGAGGGGTGCCCGGTGTCGCTGCCGGTGGCGGCAGCGGCGGGTTAGGTTCCGGAGGGTGGTCTGCATCTTGGTGCTGTCGAGGTCAAGAACCGCCGCGCCCACATCTTGCTGGCCGGTCCACTGAACTCCTCGCTCCGCCTTTGAAGGCGGGCGGAGGTGACAGGGCTGGCGACTACCGCGACGAGGTGGTTGAGGACGGCGCGGTGCGGGATCAACCGCCGACCACCAACCCGGATCGACTCAAGCCGGCCCTCTCGGATCATGCGACGGACGGAGTACGGGGTGACACCGAAAGCCTCGGTCACCTCATCGACGGTCCAGGTCAGATTGCGAATTGCGGTCGGGGTGGGAACATGGGTCACTCGACGCCTCCTCTCACTGGAAGGCTGCGACTGTGACCCCGGAACCGCCGAGAGGCCACAGGAACGCAGCCCGAAACGGACTGGTCCTGTGGCCTCTCGCGGTTGCTGGGTAGCAGAGGTCCACTTACGCCGGGGTGAGAGTCTTCCTAGACAACCATCGCCGTGCTCACCCGGCCTATTCGTTTGTCCAGGGGTGCCGCACTAGGCGATATCACCCCATACTACCTAGTGTACCACCGCTAGCGCCGTCGCACAAGTTCTACCACCACCCCTAGTAGGTGTCAAGCAGCCCTGCCCGATCACCGCCGCCACAGCGCTCACCTGACCCCTCCAACAACAGTTCATCAGACCTTCATTGCCGCATATCTGACGCATATATCTGCGACACGGAAGGTGAACACGGGTTGATGTGTCAGATTACGGCAGACGTATTGGCAAATCCTCCGCGGCCCCTTACTGTACGTACAGAAGCGTGGAGGGATGACGTGGATCGTGGCCTGCCGGAGAAGGTAAGCATCGCGACGGCGGCACAGTGGTCAGGCGTAAGCCGCCGTACGATCGAACGATGGGTCAAGCGCGGGTTGCTATCGTCGGAGCCGGACGAGCTTGACCGGAGACAGGCACTCGTTTCGCTGCACCAGCTCGGGAAACTACTTGAGGCTAAGGGAGATGTGTCTGGCTCGGCCCCGACCCTACCGCCCATCCCCAAGCCTCCCTCAGTCCCTGATCCCAACCAGGACACCATCGACGCGTGCTTGCGGCAAGTCTCCGAGCACGAAGTCTTCCTTTCAAACCAGCTGTTTCCCATTGAGGTGCTAAGCCCTGGACCAATTCATCCCAACAGCCCGTTGCGCCTGACCCTCGACTCTTTGTCGCAAGCCTCCCGAGGCAAGAGGGAAGCAACGCCTGTAGTAATCCTCCGTCAGATCGATGACGTGCTTAGCGCGATATTTGCCGCTGCTGATCGGCGAGCGTTCGCCGTACCCGACGAATTCTGGTCGGAACCGCTGGGGAGCATGCTGGCCCTTGCAAAGCTGCAAGCTCTGACTGTCCGGGGGGGTGGCGTAGTTGATCTTGACGTGGAGGCGGAGGAACTAGAGGTAAGGCCCGAAACCCTCACGTTTCTGCTGCCCATCCTACGGGATCGGTACGGAGTCGAGTACGTCAGGGATCCGCGTACTGGCCACGTC
>JALYMD010000872.1 GCA_030773875.1 Chloroflexota bacterium
TAGGACTCATCCAGGGGCCGGATCGGCGTGGGGCCTGGTGGCCGGCTGTGTCCCCCGTCGATCACCGCCGCGTCGGGAAAGATGGCATGGAGCAGATGGATGGCGGTCATCGCCCACGGGGCGGAGACGGTCCAGATCTTCAGGAGGGGATCCCAGGTTCTGGCGTAGGAGGGGATCGTGAGCTTCAGGTGCTCGACAAGGCAACGGTCATAAGGGAATTGAAGCTCGACGCTCCCGTCCCCTTTCGTTGTCGCCTGTGGTAGGATTGCCATCGGAATAACTCCTGTGATGAAGCCGCCGGATCGTGCCCTGACAAGCACCGGCGGCTTTGTCGTACCTAGACCCGCTCCGGGTCAGGCTGCCGGCGCCCGCCGGCTCGTCGCTCTTCCACGCGCTCACGGATCACCTCGAGGTCGTCGAGGCGGTAGACGCGCCGGGATCCCGGCTCAACGCGTTGAGCGGCCGGGATGATGCCGAGTGCTTCCCACTTTCGGACCGCATTGGTCGAGACGCCCATCTCCCGGGCAACACCGGCGACCGAGATCAGCGGGCTCGATGGCTCAGACATGCGTGCCTCCCGAGGTGATGGACGAACTTCTACTGCATCGTACCCCAAAAACATCGTTAGGTCAACGATGTATATTCAACGATGTTTACCGTTTGCTTGGCAGGGTGAGCTCGTCTGCTGGCATTGCGACGGTGAGGGAGGTGCCGTCCTCCATCGTCAGCGTGATATCCATCAGCTCTGGTTCAGCTTCTCCGGCATCCCGAGGTTGGGCGGGGCCGCCGAGCAGTCGCGCGGCGATCGCTGCTAGAAGCGCGTCGTGGGGGACGCCCGCCTGGGGCGTTACACGGATGGTCGGCGTGCTGCCTGAAATGGATGCAGACCGGGAGGGTTGCCAGACGGTCCCGGGTTCCTGTCGAGCGTAGCCGGCTGCTCGCTGGCGCAGGATGGGCTCGATAGACCGGAGGCTGCGACCCTCGGCCTGGAGAGCGCGCAGATCGCGCAGAACATGGCCCATCCACCAGGGGTAGAGCATGCGGCCCGTTCGGCTGCTCGGATGTCGCCGGCGAACGCCGTAGGGGACGATGCCGGCCCCTTGCCAGTTCTGCAGGTCGTCCTCCCGCACCACGACGCCATCGCGGCGGAGGCCCTCAAGCAGGTCGTCACGGGTCAGCAGTTCGTCTGGCTCGGGGACGCCAGCTGGAAGCCAGTCGAGCCAACTCTCCTTCTTGGGCTTGTCAGGGGCATTGGTGGGCATAGGTATCCCTCTGGATAGGGGTGATAAGATCAACATGTCCTCCCTGTCCGAAGCAGGTGAGGGGTTTCCAAAGCCGCGGCGTGGCTACATCACGCCGCGGCTTTTCCCTGCTCAGCCTCTTCTCCCACCAGCGCGATGTCGTCCATGCTGACCTCGAACAAACGGGCCAAAGCGCGTAGTTGCGTGACCTTGGGCTCGTACACCCCGCGCTCCCAGTTGGAGACGGTTGCCGGCGTTACGCCGACCCGGTAAGCAACCTCCAGTTGGGTGAGTCCTTGTGCCTCTCGTAGTTCCCGAATGGTCTTCATGGGCGCCGGCTCCTCTTCGTGTCCTGGGACGATTGTCCACCCCCACCATCCTAGCGCCCTATATGCAGTTTGCACAATCCCTCTCACCATTTACAGTAAGCTACATACAGTATACTATATACACAGAGGGATGGGAACCCCTCACCTATTAGACGGGCGTCGGTGCTTCGGACCGCCGGCGCAAGCAGGGAGGAGCCAGGAGATGAACACCGCAACCACCCGCCGGATCGCCCAGACCACCGCCGAGGACCTCCACCGCCTCGCCGATCAGGGCGAGCGCAACGGGATCCGCATCCTCGTCGACCACCGCACCGGCCAGCATGTCGCCACCAGCGCCAGCGATCCCACCCGCTGCTACCACGTCGATGCTGAGCGTGGTTGCACCTGCAAGGGTTTCGCTTACTGGGGCCGCTGCCAGCATCACAGCCTGCTCCTGAGCGAACTGGGTCTCATCCCGGACCCCGATCCGATCGTCACCAACGTGGTCGTTCTCGATGAGCACCCGGCGCCCTGCCGCGCCTGCCGTGGAGCCGGCTTCCGTCGCGCCTACACCGGCGGCGGCCTCAGTGATTGGGTCGCGGTGCCCTGCAGCTGCACCCGGCACGCGGCCTAAGATCCTCGGGCCAGGGGCCGGCGATCGTGCCGGCC
>JALYMD010000873.1 GCA_030773875.1 Chloroflexota bacterium
CTTCAGGATGGGCGCATCCACCCAGCGCGGATCGAGGAAGTCGTCAACAAGTGCCGGCTCGAGCTGGAGCAGGTGATGCGGGAGGAAGGCGAGAAGATTGCCTACGAGGCGAACGTTCCCGGCCTCCACCCCGATCTCATCAAGCTGCTCGGGCGGCTCAAGTTCCGCACCAGCTATGGCCAGAATGTGCTGCACCACTCGCTTGAGACATCCATGATCGCTGCAGCGATGGCGGGTGAACTGGGCGCGGATATCAATGTCAGCAAGACCGCCGGGCTCCTTCACGACATCGGGAAGGCCGTCGATCACGAGGTCGAAGGACCCCATGCCCTGATCGGAGCGGACATCGCGAAGCGCCTTGGCCGCTCCCCGAAGATCGTCCATGCCATCGCCGCCCACCACGGTGAGGAGGAGCCGCAGACCGTCGAGGCCTTCATCGTAGCAACCGCCGACGCCATCTCCGGTGCCCGGCCGGGCGCGAGGCGGGAGATGGTCGAGGCCTACATCAAGCGATTGGAGGCGCTTGAAGGCGTCGCCAACTCGTTCGAGGGGGTTGAGAAGTCGTTTGCCATCCAAGCGGGTCGCGAGGTGCGCATCCTGGTTCAACCCAATGGGGTCGACGATCTCGGTGCCTCCCGCCTGGCGCGCGACGTTGCGAAGAAGATCGAGGAGAGCCTTGAGTATCCCGGTCAGATCAAGATCACGGTCATCCGGGAGACGCGTGCCGTTGACTATGCTCGCTAGCCGTCGGGGTCGCGCACCCGGCGCCACCCACAGGTGACGGCCGGCCCTAGGGTGAGCTCAGGCCCATCCGACCCGAATACCATCCGCGTTCTCGCCGTCGGTGACATCATCGGGTCTCCAGGACGTGCCTCGCTGCACCGGATCCTGCCGCGGTTGCGGTCTGACCTGCGAGCCGATCTCGTTGTTGCCAACGGGGAGAACAGCGCCGGTGGCCGCGGTGTCACGATGCGAACGGCCCGCGACCTGCGGGACGCGGGCGTGGACGTCATTACCACCGGCAACCACATCTGGGCGCAGGCGGATATCAACGAGGCGCTTGCCGATGACGACCTTCGCCTCCTCCGCCCGCTCAACTTCCCCCCGGAGTTGCCCGGGGAGGGGGCGAGAACGCTGCGCGTTCGCGGCCACGACATCTCCGTCGTAAGCTTGATGGGCCGCGTCTTCATGAATCCGCTGGACGACCCGTTCCGAGCCATTGACACATTCCTAGCCAATTTAGGAGGCGGACCGCGGCCGCTGGTTGTCGTAGACTTCCACGCCGAAGCGACGTCCGAGAAAGTCGCCATGGGCTGGCACTTGGCTGGCCGCGTGGCTGCCGTGGTCGGCACGCATACCCACGTGCCAACGGCTGATGCGCGCGTTTTACCCGGGGAGACGGGCTATGTGACGGACCTTGGCATGGTGGGACCGCAGGACTCCGTGATCGGCGTGGCCATCGAACCGAGCCTGCGCCGCTTCACGCTGCAACGGCCCGCCCGAGCACCGGTTGCCGATGGGCCGGTCACCTTCAATGCAGTGCTCCTCGATTTTGACGCCACGCGCGGGACGTGCCACGCCATCCAGCGCGTCGACCGCTTCGATTCGACCGGCGCCTCCGACCAGGGGCGCACCTATGGGGGATCCTTCGCATGAACCGGTTTTTCAGCAAGCTCGACCTGCGCGACATCAAGATCGACCCGAAGGGCTCAAGCTTTCCGCCCGACGCGGACGACGTCGTGGAGACGGACGAGCCCACTGCGCAGGACGTGACGGCAGCCAATGGGGACGGCAGCTTGACGGGAACCGGTGCCATGCCGGTCGACGAGCAGCCGGCCCGTCAACCGCACGTTCCGGCCTGGGCGAGCAGTCATCCTGCCGGCACTCCCACCGGAACCGCTCCCGCTGAGCAGGATCTCCATCCAGCACACAACGGCCATGGGGGCGCGGCCGCCAACGGCTTCGTCTCCGCCGACGAAGTGTGCGAGGCCCAGGCGGTGCAGAGCGGCGATGTCCTCAAGGTGTCCGGCCGGTCACGTCCAAGCGCAGTCGCTGGGGCAATTGCCGGCGTGGTGCGGGAGGCAGGCCGGGCCGAGGTCCAGGCCATTGGAGCCGGGGCCACCAACCAGGCCGTCAAAGCCGTCGCGATCGCTCGCGACTACCTGCGCGAAACCGGCATTGAAGCCATTTGCTTGCCAGCCTTCATCGATGTGACGATTGAGAACGAGGACCGAACCGCGATCCGCCTCGTCGTCGAGCCCCGCTAGCGGCACGCGCTCTTGGACGCTGGCGACGTGAGCGATCCGCCTTCCCACCCGGTCGACCTGCATACCCACAGCAACGCCTCAGACGGCATCCTTGCGCCCGCCGCGTTGATCGCCTACGCGGCGGAGCGCGGGGTGCGGGTGCTCGGGTTGACCGATCATGACACCGTCAGCGGCATCGCGGAGGCCACGGCCGCGGGAACGGACCACCACGTTGAGGTCATTCCCGGAGTCGAGTTGAGCACCCAGGTCGACGGTCGGGAGGTCCACATCCTGGGCTACCTCGTCGACCCTGACGACACCGCCCTGCTTGCCCGCCTGGCTGAGTTGGCCGGACGCCGCCGCATTCGCATCGAGCGCATCGTCGCTCGCCTTGGAGAAATCGGCGTCCCGGTGTCACTGGCGCGCGTGTTTGAGCTGGCGGAACAAGGAAGCGTGGGGCGCCCTCACGTGGCCCGCGCCCTGATTGAGCACGGCTACGTCGCGGACGTAAGCGAAGCCTTCGATCGCTACCTCGCGATGGGGCGGCCAGGCTACGTTCCACGCGACCCGTTCCCGCCGGAGGAGGCGGTCAGCCTCGTCCTCAATGCCGGCGGCGCCCCAGTGCTCGCTCACCCAGGCACTACAGGGGACATCGAGGGGACAATCGAGCGGCTCCTGCCAGCCGGCCTGCTGGGATTAGAGGTCTACTACGGCGAGTACGACGACGAGACAAGACACCGGCTAAGAGACACGGCGGAGCGCCATGGTCTCATCCCAACGGGCGGCAGCGACTTCCACGCGCCGGCCTTCAAGCCAGGTCGTGATATTGGCCGGGCACCGGTCCCCGAGGAGACCGTCGCGCGCCTCCGAGACGCTACTGGAAGACGACCATAGGCGCGATAGGACCCTGGGTTGCCAGCGTGCTACACTCCGCCGGAACCATTGAGAACTCGCCCCACGCATTGAACGGGTCACACCGGTGACATCCTATCGTGCCCTACCACCGCAGCATCCCCGCCAACCGGTGGCGGTTCAGCTTGTTGTGCAGAGGGATCGTCACCATGGTTCAGCCCGTCTCAGCGGCACCCCCAACGATGCCTGAGGGCATTCGGCTCACGTTGCGTCTCATCGGCTTGGCTGTCGGGGTCGTCATTGGCTGGCAGACGGGGGCTCTGCTCGCGCTCGCTGGTGACCCACAGGATCGCGGTTCATCGCTCTTTCTGCTCGCCCTGGCTGTTGGCGGGATCGGGTATATCCTCGGCCCGCACGTCACCGGTGCCGTCTTCCG
>JALYMD010000874.1 GCA_030773875.1 Chloroflexota bacterium
GCGGTGCGCGGGCTGATGAAGAGGGTCGCCGCGATCTCAGCATTCGTGCTGCCCTCCGCGAGCAAGCGCAGCACCTCAACCTCTCGCGGTGTGAGGTCGGACGTTGCGGCGGGGACGTGCTTGCCGAGCGCCGCAGGGAGTGGCGCGACCTCCGACACAGCCGTCGCCTCGGTGATGGCCTCGTCCAGTTCCAGGCTTCGGCCAGACTGCCACGCGGCCCCGAAAGCTGTTTCGCCCAAGCGGCTCCTGAGGGCGGCCAGACCCTCCTGGTAGCGAGTGAGATCCGCGGGTGGGATGGGCGCGCCGATCGCTTCCCGCAACGCCTCCGCCGAGCCCCAGAGTCGCGCCGACCTTTCCCCATCGCCGAGCCGGACGGCCACCGTCGCCATCGCCTCCAAGCCCTCGGCCAGATACCAGCGGTTGCCGGCCTTCTGAACGAGGTCGAGTGCTTCCCGCAGTAGGGGCAACGCCTGGCCATCCTCCCCCTGCTCGGCAAGGGCCCGCCCGAGGTGGATCAATACGCGCCCGCTGCCCAGCTTGCTCTCAAGCTCGCGATACAGGGCCAGGCTCTCCTGAAGGCGGGAGACCGCCCGATCCGGGTCGCCTTGCAGCAGCGCCGCGTACCCGCGCTGGCCGAGCACGGCAGCGATCCCGTCCTGGTCGCCCACCGTTCGGATCAGGCCCTCGGCTTCCCGGAAGCAGGCCTCGGCCTGGCCGTGGTCGCCCGCGTGGAGGGCGAGGGTCCCAAGCCGGTTGAGGGCGAAGGCGGCGCCGTAGTCGCTGCCGGCCTCGCGATACAGGGCGACGGCTTCGCCCAGGGCTTCCCTGGCTCGGACGTGGTCGCCTTGAAGGAAGGACAGGACACCCTCCGCGTGGAGCGCCTTGGCCCGTACGCCCGCCGGTAACCCCGCGCTGCGGGCGAGGGCGTGCTCCAGCCAGCGACGCTCCTGAGCGTAGTGGCTGTGGTGTTCCCAGTAGCGCAGCAAGGCGCCGGCCAGGCACAAGCCCTCTTCTAGCCGCCCTCCTTGCAACGCCCAGTCCAGGGCGCCGCGCAGATTGTGATGATCGCGCTCCAGCCGGTCCAGCCAGATGACCTGCTGCGGGCCCGTCAGCTCCGGCTCGGCCCGGTTCGCCAGCGCGAGGTAGTGGGCGAGGTGGGCGTCCCGTGCCTCCGCCTCCTCGCCGGCCTCCACCAGCCGCTCCAGGCCGAACTCCCGTAGCGTCTCGAGCATCCCGAGCCGGGCCTCTCCGCCGGCCTGCTCCCGCTGCCGGAGCAGGCTCTTATCGACCAGCGAGGAGAGGCCGTCGAGAATATCGAGCGAGGTGGCAAGAGGATCTGTTGACGCGGAGGCGTCCGGGTTGCCGCGACTCACCGCTTCGGCTGCCTCCAGGTCGAAGCCTCCGGCAAAGACGGAGAGGCGGCGAAAGAGCGCTTGCTCTTGCAGGGTGAGGAGACCGTAGCTCCAGGCACAAGCTTCCCGCATGGTCCGCTGACGGGCCGGCAGATCGCGAGGCCCACCCGTCAGGACCTGGAGCCGGTTGCTCAGGCGAGCCAGGAGCGCAGGGGGAGAAAGGATTTTGCTTCGGGCGGCCGCCAACTCGATCGCCAGCGGCAAGCCATCAAGCAGGGTGCAAATGGTTGCGATGTCCGCCGCGTTGGTCTCGGTCATCACGAAACTAGGGCGGACCGCCCGGGAACGCTGCACGAACAGGGCAACAGCGTCGTTTGCCTCCAACTGGGGAAGGGGTGGCAGGCGGTTGGGGTTGGGCAGCGTAAGCGGTGAGACGGGGAACTCCTGCTCCGCCGTAATGCGCAACCCCGCCCGGCTGGTGGCCAGCACCCTGAGGTCGGGACACGAGGCGATGAGGGTGGCGATCTCCGGCGCAGCCGCGGCGACCTGCTCAACGTTATCCAGCACCAAGAGGATGTCCTGCTCGCCGAGACTCACCGCCAGGTGCTCCCCGAGCGGCCGGTCACCCTCCTCCCGCACGCCGAGGGCACGGGCGATGGCGGCCAGCACCAGGGCCGGATCACGGACCGGCGAGAGATCAACGAAGGCCACCCCAGTGGCGAACTCCGGCGCTAACGTTTCGGCAACACGGAGGGCCAGGCGTGTCTTTCCGACCCCTCCAGGACCCGTAAGCGTGACCAAGCGTCGTTCGCCCTGAAGCAAAAGGGCACAAACCCGGTCTACCTCGGGCTCCCGTCCCACGAAGGACGTCAACGGGGTTGGCAGGCGCACGCTGAACTGAGCCCGGTCCCGGAGGGGCATCAGAGGGACCGAGGTCGTGCCAGATCGATCGACGGACATCGCGTCGGCCACAAAGAAGTCCTAGGTTGAACGCATGCCACGCGGATCCATCATGGGGGCCGGGTTGGTGGCTCGTCAATCACCCATTGGTCCGGGGCGACATCCTTGAACGATCGATCCGGCGAGCGATCTGGGCCTACCCATCTGAAGTCTACGGCGAGGCCTAACCGGCCGGCCGAGCGCTTGAGGGAAGGCCGACCAGTTAGGCCTCGTAGCTGGAGACGAGCTCGGGCAGTTGCATGTCCGGTGGCGGGTTGTTCAGATCGACTCCAGTCACCTCAGCCAGTCGCCGTTTGAACCACTGGTCAAAGTCGTCCTGGGACTGGACGAACTGGCCCAAGGCCTGGTTGAAGTCTTGGCTCTCCATGTAGACCACGAGCTGATCGCCGCCCGGCACCGAGGCGATGAACCAATACTCCTTGGTGATGCCAATGCGCCGCTCGGAGCGGTCATAGTCGGCCTTCCGCTCGGTATCGAGTTCCCGCTGGAACGCCCGGGCTTCCTCGGTCTTGCCGGGTAGGATCGGGAAGACGACGCAGATATGGTCCATCACTACCTCCTGGCTTCCGATGGCTGCGACATCGCTTGGATTTTTGGGCTTGAGGGATCCATCCCTCACCCTACACCCGCTGCTTGTCGTGTCAAGCCTGTCCGTTCAGCCCTCGCTCGGGCTGCCAGCCGCTGGGGCACCGGTCCAGCGCGTGGACGCTCAGCACGGCACACGGCGACGCGAGAGGACCCAGTGGCCTAACGCTGAAGGCGAGGTGGGATCTCTGGCACTACGAGGGACAACACGACCATGACCAGTCCCACGGCGGGGAGAACCACCATCGCGTCGGCGAACGATCCGGTCGCGTCGCGCACCGCGCCCCCGACGACGGGTCCCAAGGCCGAGCCCGCGTAGCCGATGCCGAGCACCATCCCGGCGGCCGACCCGGTGCGGCCGCGGGGGGCGACATCGGTCGGCAGGACCAACGAGAGCGCAAACACCGCCGCCAATCCCGCCCCGGCGAGTGCTGCCCACAACCAGCGCCAGCCGTCGGCGAGGGGAGCATAGGTTAACCCGAGGGCTCCGGCGCTGAAGAGGAGGCTGGCCCCAACCAAGGGTGGCCTTCGTGCCCCGAGCCGGTCCGACAGGGCCGGCGCCAGAAGAATCGCCGGAAGCGTGGCGGCGTTGAACGCGGCGAAGAGAGCGCCGGCCTGGCCCGGACTTAGGCCAAGGTCTTCATAGGCGGCCGGCAACCAGGCGACGGCGAGATAGTAGGCGACGCCCTGGCTCGCGAAAACTGCCGAGACATGCCATGCTCGGCGGTCCCGCCAGGGGGACCAGCTGGCTGGCGCCCGCGCTGGCTGCTCCCGGTCGACAATCCGTCCGGCTGTCCCCTCGCCTGCAGGATGCCACCGGTGCGCGGCGGTGAGCCAGGCGAGGAGGGTCAGCAGCGCCAGGACCCCCCAGACAAGCAGCGGCGGTCGCCACGCATCACCGGGAAACAGCGGCAGGAGCACCGGTCCGGTCAGCGAGGCGCTGAGGAACGCACCAGACACGAAGCCGCTGGCATAGACGCCGGTCGCCGTGCCGACCCTTGCCGGAAACCACTCGCGCACCAGCCGCGGCAGCGCGGATTGGGCGATGCCGAGCCCGGCCCCGAAGGCGACGGTGAGGCCGAGCAGGGGAACGAAGGCGGAGGCGGTCGCCCGCAAGGCGCCCCCGAGCGCGACGAGGGCCAGCCCGACTCCCACCACTGGAGAAGCCCCGCGTCGGTCGGCTAAGCGCCCGCCCGGCACATCCGCCAATCCCATCATCGCGGTCGGCACTGCTACAAGGATGCTGGCCTGGGCACTAGAGAGCCCGAGGTCGTCGATGAGCCGGGGCAGGACCGGAC
>JALYMD010000875.1 GCA_030773875.1 Chloroflexota bacterium
ACGGCGGTTTGAGGAGCCGGGTGGCCGCTCCCTACACGGGGATCAACGCCATCTCGGGCATGGAGTTCCCCGATATCGGGACCTACAGCCAGCACTACGGGACAGTCTTCTATCCGTAAGCGGCACCCCGCCGAAGGGGATATGCACCAGTGCCGGCAGGGCCGCAGATCCCGCCGCCAACCGGTGAAGGCCAGCACCACGGTCGGCAACTGTCTCTCATCATCTCCCACCTCTCCAACACTGGAGAGGTGGGAGATGATGGTGTGCCTTGGGGGGTTCTGCGCGGGATGTGCGTTTTGATGGGACGTTACGGATGGATGCCATCGGGGCGCCCGGAGGGAACGGCGCCTCGCGGGACCGGGAGGACGGCGGGTGACGAACCCGGCGACCTACGTGACGCTTCGGACGCACCCTCCGCGGCCGCAATCTCCGACCGAGCCAGGGGGAGCCGGACGGTAAACGTGGCGCCACGGCCGGGCTCGCTGGTCACGTCGACGCTGCCGCCGTGAGCCTGCACGAGTGAGGCAACAATGGCGAGGCCGAGCCCCGTGCCGCCACGGCTGCGCACGCGGGCAGGGTCAGCCCGCCAGAACCGCTCGAAGACCCGCACCTGATCCTCGGCGGCAATGCCGGGTCCCTCGTCGGAGACTGACACGTCAACGTGGTCCGCTTCCGGCCTGACGGCGACGTGGACAGGAGTGCCGGGGGGCGTGTGGATCCGCGCATTGGCGAGGAGATTGTCGACAATTTGGCGCAGGCGGACGCGATCACCGAGCACGACGGCTTCCCTATCCAGCGCTTGCGTGACAGGCCGACCGGGGTCCACAGCGGCAAAGTCGGTGACCGCCTCCCGGACGAGATCGGTGATGTCGACGGGCGTGGTCTCTAGGCCGCGTTGCTGATCGAGCCGGGCAAGGAGCAGTAGGTCGTCGACGAGATGCGCCATGCGGCCCCCCTCGGCCTCGATCCGACGCATCGCGTTGCCGATGCCTTCTGGGTTGGGGATGGCTCCCTGCCGGTAGAGTTCGGCGTACCCACGCAAGGATGTCAGGGGCGTGCGCAGTTCGTGGGCTGCGTCGGCGACGAAACGACGAAGCCGTTCCTCACTTGCCTCCCGTGCCCGCGCGGCATGCTCGATCTGGCCGAGCATCTCGTTGAGGGCACGCCCGAGCTGTCCCAGCTCAGTATGCGGATCGGCGTCGGGGACCCGCCGGCTCAGATCGCCAGCAGCAATCGCGGCCGCCGTCTCGACCATCCGATCGACCGGTCGCAGGCCACGGCGAATCAGCCACCAACTGGCCAAAGCCGCAGCTATCAGGGCTAGCGTCCCGACCCCAAGAAGCATCCGTATGAGCCGGGCGACGGCGGCGTCCGCCGCTGAGAGCGGTGCAGCCGTGACCCGGAACGTGCCCTGGGGGCCACGCTCAACCAGCATCCGATAGGAGAGCGAGCCATCTACAGACGGAGTGGTGGCGATGCGATTGACCAGGGCGTCGATCCGGGTGCTGGGGATCGGTGGAACGCGGGGCGGGGGCTTGGGATCGTCGAGGAAGCCGCACAGATCGGCCTGAATCACCTGACCCCGAGGACCGTAGACCAAGCGAGCGACCGGGCGCTCGAAGAGATCGTACCCTGTCCCCGGCTGAGAGACAGCAACCCCATCGGCATCAGGGCCGTCGCTACCGCGCCCTCCACCGCGGGCGTCCCATGAAGCCTCGGTCCGCTTGACCAAGCGCCCGGCGTTGGTAACAACCTGGTCGTCGACCTGCTCAACCAAGGTGGCCCGTGTGCTTCGAACCAGCACCGTCCCAAGGAAGGCGAGGGTAACCGCCAGCACGAGGGCGACCGCGACCGCCAGCCGCGTCCGGATGCTCATCGCCTGGCTCTCCTCGGTAGGGGTGCTAACCGGATCATCCCCGTGGAGACTCGGCAGTAGGTGCGCGCAAGGCGTAGCCAAACCCTCGCACCGTCCGGATGAGCAGGCCCTCTCGATCATCAAGCTTCCGACGGAGATAGCTGATGTACGTCTCGACGC
>JALYMD010000876.1 GCA_030773875.1 Chloroflexota bacterium
TTCGACGTGGCACCCACCCAGGATCTCTACACCAGCCAGGGTGTCGCCGTGAACGTGGAAGCGGTGGCACAGATCAAGGTTAAGTCCGACCCGGTCAGCATTCTCACGGCAGCCGAGCAGTTCTTGAACAAGAACCAGCAAGAGCGCCAGGATCTGATTCGCCTCGTGATGGAGGGGCATCTGCGAGGGATCGTCGGTCAGTTGACGGTCGAGTCGATCGTTAAGGAACCGGAGATGGTCGCCGACCGGATGCGGTCGAACGTGGCCGACGATATGAGCAAGATGGGGTTGGAGGTCATCTCCTTCACCATCAGGGAAGTGCGCGACAAGAACGAGTACATCCTCAACATGGGCAAGCCGGATATCGCTATCGTCAAGCGGCAGGCAGACATCGCCACCGCCGAGGCGGAGCGTGACACGGCCATCAAGCGCGCCCACGCGACCCGGGAAGCCAAGATTGCGGAGGCGGCGGCCCGGCAAGACGAGGTGATCGCCCAGACCGCAAGCGAGGCCAAGCAGGCGGAGGCGACCCGGGACCTGAATTTGAAGCAGGCGGAGTTCGCTGCCAGTGTTCAGGTGCAGCAGGCCGCGGCCGACAAGGCGTACGAGATCCAAACCAACGTCCAGCAGCAAAAGGTGGTCGAGGAGCAAGTGCGGATCGAGCAAGTCCGCAAGCATGGGGAGATCGCCGTTCAGGAAGCTGAGATTCAGCGTCGTGAGAAAGAGCTGATCGCCACGGTGCTCCGGGCGGCCGAAATCGAGCGACAGCGGATCGAGACCCTGGCCGAGGCCGAACGGCAGCGCCAGGTGCTTCAGGCGGCCGGTCAGGCAGAGGCGACCCGGCTCGGTGGTCAGGCAGAAGCGGAAGTCATCAAGATCCAGGGTTTGGCCGAGGCGGAGATCATTCGGGCGAAGGGCGAGGCTGAGGCCAACGCGATGGGCGTCAGGGCTGAGGCTTTCCAGGAATACAACCAGGCTGCGGTGATCGACAAGTTGCTCACAGGCATGCCCGAGATGGTGCGGGCAATGTCGGAGCCGCTTAGCAAAGTCGACAAGATTACAGTCGTCTCCACCGGCAACGGGCAGGACGGGCAGGGGGCCGGGGTCAACCGATTGACGTCCGACATGACCACCATGATCGCCCAAGTTCCTGCCCTGCTTGAGTCGTTGACGGGGATACGAGTCGACGACCTGATGCGCCAGGTGCCGCAAATCCGCGGCGCGATGGATGACGGAGCCAACGGCACCAGTAACGGCCATCGGCTGCGCTTTGGCCGCGGGCGGATAGAGGATGGCGGAAGTGGACCGAAGCCGAACGGGGGTGGACCGACGGGTGGTTCCGGCAATCCGCCGATCAATGGCTCGGAAAATCAACCATAGGCCTCGGTGCGGGAAACGATTTGACCGGGATCTTCGGACAGGGCGTCGATGGCCAGAAGGCGAGCTCAGCTCGCCTTCTGGCCCGCGTGAGTTCCGAGCAAGCGGACCATGATTGGCATGCTAGGGGCGGGGACCTCCCGCTGCCGTGCTATCCTTCCCGGCGTTTTGGGTAGGGAGTTCCGCGGACGTAGCGGTTTGGCGTCTGCGTAGGAATAGAGGACAACGGGCTGATGGCCGAGGATCCGTTCGAACCGAGCGCGGGATCCGACATCGACGCGCAGCGGCTTCGCGTCGAGGCGGTGGGCCAGCCGGGCCAGCGCCGCTTCCGCCTGCTGGCGCTCGTTGACGGGAACACGCATATCGTCTGGATGGAGAAGCAGCAACTGCAAGCCCTCGGCCTTGCGCTGGAGCAGATGCTTGACCAGCTCCCGGATCGTGGGCCGGAACTTGATGGCCCCCAACTGCCGCTGGAGTTTGATCTCCAGACTCGCCGCCAGTTTCGGGTCGGCCGGATGGAACTCGGCTACGATGAGTCACGGAACCGGCTCGTGATCGTTGCCCATGACATCGCAGAGGATGATGACGACGGGGAGCCTAGTTTCAACTGCCGGATGACCCGCTCCCAAGCTCGGGAATTAAGCTCGGATGCCGCGGTGGTGGTCGCCGCTGGTCGGCCACGCTGCACCATGTGCGGCTCGCCCATGGGGCCAGGCCCCCACGTTTGCCCCCAGCAGAACGGGCATTTGCCCCTCTCCCTGGCGGAGACTGACACGGAAGTAGACGAAGGATAGTAGGGGAGATTCGTGTCCCCAGCACTCAAGGTTGACAGGTTCCCTCAGATTCCCGTAGGATGCCGGTGTCGCTGCAATGATGGGCGACGGAGCGTGCCTCCGGAGACAGGATCGGTTCAACCCGGATGAGCGTGACGACCCTACGTTCGACAACTGATGATCTTGGGATCCTCGTACTTATTTCGCTCCCGATGGGGAGCAGTTGGCGTGCCGGAGGCCCGAACCAAGCGTAGGTGCTGAGACAAGCGAGACAGACCGGAACGGTACGGCGGGCCTCCCAAACGGGAGGCTTTTTTGATTCCTCCGGTTCCAGCGGGGGCCGAGGTGATCCTGGGGACGGGCCAGGGACGAGAGGCGCAGGTTGCCGCAATGGTGCGGCAGGTCACCGACGATGGGCTAGGATGAACCGCAACGCCGCGGCTGGGGACAGCGAGACACTGGGGGAAGCGCCATCGCTTCCAGCTGAGGAACAGGATCATGGCATTAGCGAAGCCTCCCAGCCCGAGCGGCCAGCGGACCGCCCATCATCCGATCGCAACTGAACCACGGTCTAAGGCGGACCCGGCGGTGATGACTGGGGCCGCGATCACCTGCGCCAGCCTGGAGGCAGAGCGCGTCACCACCGTCTTCGGTTACCCTGGCGGTGCCGTAATCCCGCTGTACGATGCCCTGCCCGTCTCTGGCCTCCACCACGTCCTGGTCCGGTTCGAGCAGTGGGCCGCGCTTGCCGCCGATGGCTACGCCCGAGCCACCGGCAAGGTCGGCGTCTGCATGGCCACCTCCGGCCCCGGCGCCACCAACCTCGTGACCGGATTGGCGAATGCCCAACTCGACTCGGTGCCGATGGTGGTGATCACCGGGCAGGTCGGTCAGCCGATGATTGGGCGAGATGCCTTCCAGGAGGTTGACATTACGGGCATCACCTTGCCCGTGACGAAGCACAACTACCTCGTGCAGCGGGCCGAGGACATAGCTCCGACCATCAAAGAAGCGTTCTACCTTGCCTCCTCAGGCCGCCCCGGTCCGGTTCTGGTTGATA
>JALYMD010000877.1 GCA_030773875.1 Chloroflexota bacterium
ACTTGATTACACCGACCTCGAACGACAGAAGAACATCACCCTCACCGTCACCGGCCAAGACCTCGCCACCAAGATTGCCAAGGGCATCGTCTCCTGGGCCGAGCGGCGCAGCGGCTACAGCTTCGCGGCCGGACCCCGGACGGACTATTTCTCCCAGGGCGGCGACCTCTTCTACCTGTCCACTCCCGTCAACGTCACGGGTGTCTCGGCGTCCGTATTCAACAGCGCCACCGGCCTGTACGACCCCTATCCCTACGCGGTTACCGCGTCGGAAGGAGGTGCCGTTCATTTCGCCGTCCCGTTGCGAACGATTCACCAAGGTCTCAAGGTCGACTACACCGCCGGCTGGACCGACGCCGGGTTCCGGGACACGGCTCTACACCAGGCGCTGACGGAGCTCTTGGCGCAGAAGTTCGACGCGGCCCAGAGCGGCGCACAAACCGTCAAGGCCGTGGCTGTCGGCTCGTACCGTGAGGAATACGCGCTCCAAAGCCAGGAAATCCCGGCAGATGTGATGGAGGTCGTCGACTCGTACCGTCGCGTCGTCGTGTTTTGAATCATGCAACTACCAACAAATAAGACCTTCGGCCTGACTCGCCGCGGCGTCGCCAACGCGCTCACCAACCTCAACGCCTTCTGTGTTCCCGCTCGGCCTGAAATCATCGCCCTGCAGGACGTGCCGGCCACCAAGGCGTTCGAGATTACCTTCGACGGGCCGGTGGACGTGCGGGAGCAGGACGTCCTCGTCAGCCAAACCGACCCGACCGATTCCTTCCGGGTGCGTGGGGTGAGCAAGTACCTGACGCCCCGGCTAGCGCATACCGCTGTGGTAGCCGAAGGACTCTGGGGGACGGAGTGATGGCCGTCGCCTATTCCGTCTCTATCCCGCAGCTACCCGCCCTGCAAGAGGCGTTCAAACGCGCTCCCGAAATCACTTCCCGGTCGGTCATCGACGCCGTCAACCGCTCGCTGGTGGGCTACCAGGCCACGGCCAAGGGGCTTGCGCCGGTGGACACCGGCCGGCTGCGTTCCTCCATCCAGCTGATCCCGGCGAGGCGCACGAGCAACCGGATTGAAGGCTCGGTCGGCACGTCCGTCCGCTACAGCGTCTTTCAGGAGCTGGGCACGGGCATCTACGGTCCGTTAGGCCGTCCCATTCGGCCCAAGACCGGCAAGGTCCTCCGGTTTGTCTCGCGCGGCAAGGTCGTCTACGCCCGCGAGGTGCGCGGCAGCCGTCCCCGCTACTACTTCCGGGGCGCGGTGGAGCAAAACCAAGGCCGCGCCGAAGGCTACTTCGCCGACGCGCTCCAAAGCGTCACGCAGCAGCTGGCGAAGGGGGCCAGGTGAGCACAACCTACCAGACAGTCGGTCAGGCCATCTTCAACCTGATGAACGGCATCGACGTCTCGACCATCACCGGCCTGCCCGCGCCCGGGTGGGCGGAGACGCACAACTACCCGCCCAAGCAGGTGAGGAGCTACCCGTCGTTTGCCGTGGTCCCAGCCGAGGACGCGGAAGACCCGATGGACGCCATCACGGACGACGACCGCGTCACCTATTGGGTCTACATCACCGCCTCCTACCAGGACTCCTCGGACGCCGAGGACCAACTGCGACGGCTGGTGGACCTGGTCCGCACCAGGGTCCGGCAGCAGAAGCGCAGCGCCACCCCGCTGGGCGGCGGCGGCGCCTACGCCCTGGGACGACTCGGCGGCGCGTGGGGGGCCAACGTGGACCAGGGAGAGCGGTTCTACCGTCTCTCGATTGAAGCCAAAGTCGACCAATCACTTGTCTAAGGAGGACACAGCTATGAGCAAGCGCAAAGCAGACACAGCACCAGCACCGGAAGCCGGCGACCCGCAATCGGGAAAACCTGCCACCGGCACCATCTACTTCTTCCCGAATCTCGACCCCGAGCAGCCCGCGCTCTCCATCGAGGCGGACAGCCGGGAGCAGGCGGAGGAGCGGTATCACCAACAACTAAAGGAGGCACATGGCTAACATCATCGGACGACTCATGGCGGTCGGCCTGGGCAAGGAAACGACCCGCGGCACCGCCGTCGCCCCATCATTTTTCATTCCCCAGACCGAGTTCTCGGTCATGGACCGCGACGAGAAAATCATGGACACCTCGGCCCTGGGGCGCATCGAGGAGGCCCACGACGGCGACCAGGACCACCAGTGGGCGGAAGGCTCGCTGGCCGGCGTGATTCGGGACCGGTCCTTCGGCCTCATTCTCCTCGCCGCCTTTGGCCAAGTCTCCTCGGCCCTCAAGGGCGCGGAAACGGTCGTCTACAACCACGACTTCTCTGTTGCCAACACCAACACCCATCCCTCGCTCACCATCGCCGCCAAGGACGCCAACGAAGACCTACGGATGGCGCTGGGCATGCTCTCGCGCTTGGAAATCCGCGCCGAGCTGGGGGGGTATCTCACCTACACCGCTGACTTCATCGCCAAGAAGAGCGCGGCGGCGACCAATACCACCTCTTACACCGTCGAGAACAAGTTTCGTCCCCAGGACCTGACCCTCAAGGTGGCCGACACGGTGGCCAATCTGGGTGCGGCCACCGCCACCCAAATCACCAGCCTGACGCTGACCATCGAGAAGAACACCGAAGCGGACTACGCGCTTGGGACACACGACATCGTGGAGATATTCAACAAGCAGTTCACGACCTCCGTGGCCTTCACTGCCCGGTACAGCTCGACGGCGCTCAAGGACCTGGTCTTCAACGGTTCCAAGCGGGCCATGTCGATTGCGGTCACACGCAGCGACATCACGATCGGCACCGCCTCCAACCCGGCGATGACCTTCACCTTCCGGCCAGGCTTCTTCAACTCCTGGAGCAAAGAGGGCGGCCTCGACGACATCCTGAGCCAGAACATCGAGTACTCGGGCCTATACTCGACCTCGGACTCAGCCGAGCTGACGGCAACGCTGACCAACACGGTGACGGGGTACTGATGAGCAAGCTCAAGCCCCGCATCAAGCGCGTCTCGCTCGCCTTCATGGGGGAGGGATGGCAGGAAGCCTACGTCGATTTCAAAGCCTTGCGCTGGGCGGACGTGGCGGAATTACAAGGCGGACAGGGGGAGAACCGCAATCCCGTCGAGATCCTGATCGAGGCGCTGCGCCGCAACTTTAGCGGTGGCAAAGGGGTAGACGAGGATGGCTCCCTCTTCGACCTGTCGGCCGACGACTTGGGCGACTTCGACCTGGACGCCATCAACTCCATCGCGGACGAGCTCGCGGGGAGACCAGACCCAAACGCCTAGCGGCCCTGCGGGCGCACTTCGAGCGCCGGGGGCCGGCTCCACCGGAATTGGTCGAGCTGATCTACCGCGAGGCGTTCCACCTCTCCTGGACTCAAATGCAGGAGGAGCCCGCCGAGGCGGTCGGGTACTGGCTGGAAGTGGAGGGGATCAGGAACAAACAAGCAGAGCGGCAACGCCGCACGCAGGAGGTACGTGGCAGACACACGACTTGACATTATTGTCGCCGCCCAAGACCGGGCGTCCAAAACAATCGAAGGACTCACCGCCAAGACCGGGGATCTTCAAAAATCGGTCACTGGCCTCAGCGACGCCAACCGGCGGGGAGAGACCCGCGTTGCCGGCCTGACCGGCTCGATCTTCAAGGCGAACCTGGCCGTCCAGGCGCTGGGACTCGGGGCTCGGGCCGCCGGCAACGCCATCCAAGCCGCCTTCGACGTCGGCGGAAACGTCTTGGAGGCGGCAGCCTCCTATCAGCAGGTGGGCATCGCCTTCCGCACGCTGCTCGGCGACGCAGGACGCGCCCGCACCCTCCTCAAGCAGGTCTCCGACTTCGCCCGTCAGACCCCGTTTGAAATCCCTCAAGTGGCTGAGGCCGCCAAGCAGCTGCTCGCATTTGGGTTCGCCGCCGAGGAGGTCATCCCCAACTTCCGGGTGCTGGGCGACATCACCGCGCTGATCGGCACCGACAAGCTGCCCCAACTGATGCTGGCCTTCGGCCAGACCAGAGCCGCCACCCGCCTCACGGGCAACGAGCTGCGTCAGTTCACGGAAGCGGGCGTGCCCCTGCTCGACACCCTGGCCCGTCAGTTCAACGTCTCAACCTCCCAAATGACGGAGATGATCTCTGCGGGGCGGATCGGCTTCCCAGCCGTCCAACAGGCGTTGACCAGCATGACCCAGGAGGGAGGCGTCTTCTTCCAGGGCATGAAGCAGCAGTCCGAAACCTTCAATGGCACCATCTCTAACCTGCGAGACAACTTCACCCGCATGAGTCTGGAGATCATCGGCGTCTCTCAGGACGGCACGATTCGCGAGGGGTCGATTTTTCACCGGCTGAGTGGGGCCGCTCAGGACCTGCTGCGCTGGATCGACCAGAACCGCGTGAGCATCGAGCAATTTGGGGCGCAATTGGCCGACAGATTGGTCAACTTCATCAACACCCAGGTCGTCCCCACCCTCCAAGAGTTTGGCCGCCAGCTAGGGGCGTATCTGTCTTCGCCTAGGTTTCAGCAGGATGTGCGGACGGTCGGCGCCAGCCTCATGACGATTGGATCGGCGCTCAAAGACATGGTCGTCTTCGGATCCCAGGTAATCGACATTTTCAACAAGATCAACAGCATCCCTGTGTGGAACCCCGGACGCAGCCTCCCGTCTGGGCTCAGGTCGTTGTGGAATGGAGTCGCTAGGCGGGAGGCCGGTGGGCCGGTCATGGCCGGGCGTCCCTACATCGTAGGGGAGCGGGAGCCGGAGCTGTTCGTCCCGCGCCAGAGCGGCACCATCCTGAACGGGTCGCAGATGGCCGGCGGCAACACCTACACGTTCAACCACTACGGTGACATCCGCAGCGACGTGGACATCCACTCCGCCTTCCGGGAGATGGGATTTAGAGTCACGAGGTAGCCCTATGCAAGAGATGTACTTAGACGATTACCACCTGCACTCGCTGACCACCGACCTCCCCACCCGGGTTCGTCAGCCACTCGAAGGCATCGAGTCGGCATCCATACGGCTGGACAGCTACAACCGTCCCGGTGAGCACGGCACGACCATCGCCAACGCCCTTTACGGTGAGCAGACAGTTGCCCTGGAAGGCTCACTCCACGGTCGGAGTGCGACGGAGGCGGCGGCCCAGGCCGACTACCGCCTCCAGCGCCGACTGCTGCGTGAGGCGGTCTCCATCAAGCGCGACGCCAACGGGACGGTCCTGCCGCGCGTCCTGCAGTTGACTGATCTGACCGGCACCATCTGGCGCCTCAACGTCGTGACTCGCCGCTTTGTTCTGCCCGAGACGCTCCCGACCTACTCAACCTGGATGCTGGAGCTAGCGGCCGTGGGCTACATCGAAAGCGCCACCCAGACCGCCGTTACCTTGTCCTTGCCGCAATCCGGTGGGGTCACGATCCCCGCCACATTTCCCCTGGTCTTTGGTGCCTCCTCGGGAGGCTCAGTCACCGCCACCAATGCCGGCACGGCCGAGACC
>JALYMD010000878.1 GCA_030773875.1 Chloroflexota bacterium
GACGTAGATAATGGTCACCCCGAGCCGGTCGTGCAGCCGCTTGATCTCCAGCTGCAGACTCTCGCGAAGCTGCTTGTCGAGCGCGCCCAGGGGCTCGTCCATCAGCAGCACCCGGGGGTCGAAGACGAGCGCCCGCGCGAGGGCGATCCGCTGCTGCTGGCCGCCGGAGAGCTGGCGCGGGTAGCGCGCCTCGTAGCCGGGCAGCTCCACCAGGTCCAGCACCTCTCGGGTGCGGCGCTGGATGTCGGCCTTCTTCACCTTGCGCAGTTTGAGCGGGAAAGCGATGTTCTCGCCGACGGTCATGTGGGGGAAGAGGGCGTAGTTCTGGAAGACCATCCCGATGTTGCGCCGGTAGGGCGGGACCGCGGCGATCGGGCGGTCGTCGACGTAGATCGCGCCTGCGGTCGGGATCTCGAACCCGGCCAGCATCATCAGGGAGGTCGTCTTGCCGGAGCCGGACGGCCCAAGCATCGTCAGGAATTCGCCGGCCGCGACATCCAGCGAGACCCCGTCCACCGCAGCCACGTCCCCGTAGCGCTTCTCCAGGTCCTCGAACACCACCCGAGCGCCGACTGCCCCGAGGCGGCCCACCGGCTCCGCCCGGGATAGTCCCTCAATCGCGTTCGCCGGTGTGGCCCCGCGCGTCCCAACGACCATCGGCTCTCACCCACCTCGCCTAGTTTGGGGAGGGCACGGTGTCCGGAGTGCCCTCCCGCAGTCCGAGCGCGAGCGCCGCGCCGGACCTCCAACCGCGGCGGTTAGCCCAGGATCCACTCGTTCCAGCGCTCAGCGACCGCGTCGGCGTTGTCGACCCACCACTGCGGGTTGAATGGAAAGAGCTTGGCCTGGATCTCCGGGCTGGTCACCAGGTCCTTCTGCACCTCGGGGGGCAGCAATTCCATGGACATCTTGTTCACGGACCCGTAGGGGATCAGCATGGAGAGGCGTGCCTGCGGCTCCGCCCGGGTGATGAAGGCGCAGAACTTCATCGCGTTCTCCTTGTTCTTTGCCCCCTTGGGCACGGCCCAGACGTCGGTCAGGGCCATCCCCTCGTTCCATTGGATCTCGGCCGGCACGCCCTGCTTCTGGATCGCGGCGATTCGCCCGTTCCAGGAGACGGCCATCACGGCCTCCTTGTCGGCCAGCATCTGGGCCGGCACCGCGCCCGCCTCCCAGAACTTGGCGACATCGTCGCGAATCCGGTCCATGCTCTCGAACGCCCGGTCGACGTTGATCGGGTAGACCTCGGCCGGCGGCACGCCGTCCGCGATCAGGGCCGCTTCCAGGAACGGGTTGACCCCGCCACTGCCGGCGATCATGGTTCGCGGGCCGGGGAACCTCTCCGTGTCCCAGAAGTCCTTCCAGCCCTGGGGCGCCTCGGGGAAGACGTCCGTTCGATAGGCGAGGATCTGGGCGTAGGGCAGCATGTCCACGTAGAGCGGCTGCATGTGGGCCGGGTCGATGTTGGCGGTGTCGAACAGGGAGTAGTCCATCGGCTCCCAGTAGTCGCCCTTTTTTGCGAGGTTGGGCACCCCGGACTGGTCGAACTGGACCACGTCCCATTCGACGTTGCCGGTGTCGACCATCGCCTTGACCTTGGCCGTGTCCGGGCCTTCCGCCTCGATCACCTTGATCCCGGAGAGCTGCTCGAACGGCTTGAAGTAGGCCTCGCGCTGGGCGTCCTGAAAGGCGCCGCCCCAGGAGCAGACCACCACCTCGCCGCTTCCCTTGAGGTTGTCGGGGATGGAGCTGATCTCCGGCAGCGCGGCAGCCGGGGTGGCGTCCTGAGCGAGCGCCCGATCCGGGCGGAGCGAAAACCCTGCCCCGGCCAAGATCGCGACCGCCCCGGCGCCGGCCGCGAACCGGCCGCCCCGACGCAGCACGTCACGCCGGGTCAATCGCTCGACATCCCGCAGCATCGTCAGCCGCGCCGTAGCGTGGCGTCGCTCGATCGCGGCGAGGAGATCGTCACCACTGATTCGCTCGAACCCATCACGCTCTCGGTCGCTCATCGTTGTCCTCCGTTCCCGCCGTTCGCTGATCACGCTTCGGCACTTGTTCGGCGTCTCGGTAGACCGCCCCGTTCGATGGGGCACTACGCAGAACGCATCAGCGAGGATGCCGGATTGTATGTCCAACCATCAGGCCCGTCTACCGTCCGGAGCATCAGCGGTTCAGACGCGTCCGACCGCTCCCCGCCCAAGCCGACGGTTGACCAGAAGGAGCGCTTTAGTGGCGTCCCGCGTGGCTGGGCGCGAGGTGTATGATGAGATGTCTGGCCTGGTCGTCCGACCCCATCGAGGGGGCTCCTTCTCGTGCCCGAAGCGCCGCTCCATCGCCCGTCTCGCGCTCTGGTCCGCGTTCCAGCGCCGGAGGAGCGCGTCTATCAGCAACTCCTGCTGGCGATCGAGATTCGCCAGCGCCGGATCGCCGATCAACGGACGGACCTGATGCGGCTCAACGACGCTCTGGATCGCTTCGCCCACGATATCCTTGGTGAGGTCGACGCGCTCTTTGATGAGATTGCCCGCGTCCGGGCGGAGATCGCCCGGCAGCGACGCCGTCTCACCGACCTCCGTAACGGGGCAGCACCACGAGATGACCCAGAGGACTCGACGGACGGCGAAGCGGGCGACCCGGATGAGTCCGACGCATCGGCGCCTGGCACCGGCAATGGGCGACAAGCACCCCCCTTCGGGCACTCCGTGCGTCGCCTCGCCGCTGCCGATGAAGCGGAAGCTCGCCGGCTCTACCGGGATCTAGCCAAGCGCCATCACCCCGATCTGGCCCGGGCCGACGACGAGCGTCAACGGCGCGCGGCGCTCATGCTGCGCGTCAATGCGGCCTTCCGGGAACGCGACCTCGACGCGCTTCGCGCGCTACACCGGGCGGAGGTGCCGGTGGATGTCGACGCGCGATCGCTGCAGGATCGGCTCGACTGGGCGAGGCGCGAGGTAGCCAGGTTAGACGCACTGCTGGCGGCGGTGACGGCGGAGCATGCCGCCCTGCTGGCCAGCGATGCCCACGCCCTCTGGCGCCGGCATGAGATCGGGGAGGACGTGGTGGAGTCGCTGGAACTCCAACTGGCGGCCCAACTGACCGCTCACCGCGCTCGCCTGGCCGAACTCGTCCGCGCCTGCCGCCGCTTGGGAGACCGGGCAGCCGCGTAGGAGGCCCAGCCTCCATGACAGAGCCCACCACTCATCGCTACAGCCTCTGGGGCACATGGGCGGAGTCCTGGCGTGACCCAAGCTACCGCTCCATGCGACAACAAGACACTCACGCGAGTCGCCGACGTTGACAACATCCGCCGTTTTTGTTATAGATAATGACAGGTGATGTCCAAGCGGCGCACCCAGATGTGGTGAAGAACCACATGGCCGGGTGTGCTCTCCTCGGCGGCACCTGGAGGGTTTCCGATGGTAGCCGATCGTGTGCGTTTCGGAGTGTGGCAGGTCGACAGGCCAGGCCCCGCGCCCCGCGGGGCTGACAGCTAGGGTCTCTATAAGCGCGACACGACCAGCGCCGAGGAAACAGGCGGCTGGCCTTCGGACACGCATCCGATGGCGCAGACGGGACCAGGGAAAACCGGGGCACCAGAGAAACAAGAGAGAAGCCTAAAGCGGGGGCGGCGTTCACCAGGACGCCGCCCCCGATCCGTTTTCATCCTCCTCCCGAGGCTGTCACCCCAAGCCCGGCTCCCGAACTCCACCAGACCCTGGCCGCAAGGCATCCTCTACTCTGACCCTTCCCCCGTCCCGGCACGATCCCCCAACCATGTCCGCCGCTCGTCCGACTACTGCGACGCACACCTGGGTGCCGTGGGCTCCACGGGCGGGTATCCTGGCGTTCAGACGCCGAAGACTCGATTGGGATGAAGGGGAAAAGATCATGGATCGAGAGGAGGCCCTGGCCTACCTCGGGGCGCATCATCGAGGGGTGCTCGCGACCCTGAAGCGCGATGGACGCCCCCAGCTCTCGCACGTCGCATACATGCTCGACGACGACGGCGCGATCAAGATCTCTGTCACGGAGGACCGCGCCAAGACCCGCAACGCGAGGCGGGATCCCCGGGTTTCGCTCTCGGTGATCGGCGAGAACTGGTACCGCTACGTGGTGGCCGAGGGAACGGCGACCATCATCGATGTCGATCCTCTGCCGCTGCTGCGCCACGTCTATGAGGCGGTGTCGGGCAAACCCCACCCCAACTGGCAAGAGTTTGATGAGGCGATGATCCGCGACCGGCGCGTTGTGCTGAGCATCGCCGTGGAGCGGCTCTATCCGTTGGGCTAACACCTACACCCGAGGTCATGACGGCGGGGAGTGATCAGTTTCTGGGCTGATGAGGAAGGAGGAGCATGGGACGAAGGGCCGTGTCGGTCGCGTTCCAGGGGGACAAGACGGCGGAGGAGTACGCTAGCCTGGCGCGGCTCGCCGAGGAGCTGGGCTTCGACGCCGTCAGCGTCTACGCCGACCTTGGGTTCCAGCCGGCGATCGTGCCCCTTCTAGCGATGGCGCGGGCCACGACCCGGGTGCGCCTTGGGCCGGCAGCGCTCAACCCGTCCCTGCTCCACCCTGTCGAGATCGCCGGCCAGATCGCGGCGCTAGACGCTGCCTCCGGCGGGCGCTCCTACCTCGGTCTCGCCCGCGGCGCCTGGCTGGACGCCCTAGGCGCCGCGGACGACCGGCCGCTGACTCGGCTGCGAGAGGCAATCGAGGTGATCCGGCGCCTGCTGAGCGGGAACCGGCAGGGGTACGAGGGCCGCGTCTTTCGCCTAGCGCCGGGGTTCGGGTTCAACTATCCCCTGCTCCGGTCCGAGATCCCCCTCCTGATCGGCACCTGGGGACCCAAGCTAGCGGCACTCGCGGGGGCGGTCGCAGCCGAAGTCAAGGTGGGCGGCTCGGCGAATCCAGCGTTGGTGCCGGTGCTGCGAGATCACCTCGCCCACGGGGCAACGGCAGCCGGGCGCCCCCCCAACAGCGTCGGGATCGTGCTGGGGGCGGTGACGGTGGTCGACGAGAACGGCGCAGCGGCACGGGCGAGGGCCAGGCAGGAGGTGGCGCGCTACCTGCCGGTCGTCGCCCCCCTGGACCCAACGGTTGAGGTGCCGGAGGACCTGCTGCGGCAGATGGCGGCGCTGGTCACTACCGGCGCGGAGACTGACGCGGCGGCCCTGGTGCCGGACGACCTCCTTGACCGCTTCGCCTTCAGCGGGACGCCTGCCCAGGTGGCGCGACAAGCTCAAGCCCTCTTTGATGCCGGGGCAAGCCGGGTCGAGTTTGGCACCCCTCATGGCCGATCAGATGCGGACGGGGTGCGGCTGCTGGGAGAGCGAGTCTTGCCGGCACTCCGGTAGGGCGCAGAGCCATCTATCGGTATAGTGGGGCCGGTCCGCAGAATCATCAGGCACGCGACCGCCTACCGGACCGCTCCGATCCGTTCAGCGATCTCCGTCATGAAAGGACCCTCGATGGCCGCGACCAGTGCCCGGAAGGCGATCATCACCTGCGCGGTGACCGGCGCGATCCACGTGCCGTCCCAGACGCCCTATCTGCCGATCACGCCAGAGGA
>JALYMD010000879.1 GCA_030773875.1 Chloroflexota bacterium
GGTGCCATTCACCCCCAGAGGACTCCCATTTTCGCCGGACCAGCTTTCGGGGGGCAGGTCACCCGCTCGTCGGTAGGGCCGAGAGGGAAAAGCCGTCACCGTCCGGCGTGAGATAGGCTAGCCACTCCCCGTCTGGTGACCGTGTTACCTCAACCGCCTGGGCTTCCCGGGTCAGCTGTTGGCGGTCACCAGCCTGTCGATCAATGAGCCACAGGTCCGCCACGCCGTCTGCTTCCCGGATCGAAACCACGACCCTGAGGGCATCAGGCGAGATTGCCGGATCAAACACCCCTCCCTCGTCGTCGGCGAGCAGTGTGACTGAGCCGTCGGTAAGGTTGCGCAGCCTCACCCTAGTCGAGTTGCTCCCTGGGCGCGGTAGAGCAATCGGGCCGATCCTTCGCTCCAGGTCCAAATGTCCCCATCGCGGGCAAACAGGATTGACCCACCCGGTGCGTGACCGTCGGCGAGGGAGGAGGCAGGGCTACGGTCGGGAAGCGTCGCCAACGAGAGCGCCAATAACACCGTCGCCGACACAGGGTGCGTAACGCTTGAAGTGCGGCAGCCATCATGAACTCCGATCGCCGAGGACCTCCCTGGCCACCTCCACTTCGTTCCAAGGCCGCTTTTCTCGCCCCCAGATAATGCTGCCCTCGTGCCCCTTGCCCGCCAGCAGGACGCAGTCGCCGGGAGCCGCGATACCGATGGCGCGCCGGATGGCATCTCGCCGGTCGGTGAGCATCTCGAACGTGGTCCCGGGCCGACCGCCGGCCTCCACCGCCCCTTCAGCAATCTGCCGGATGATCTCGTCCGGATCTTCGAACCGGGGATCCTCGCTCGTGAACACGCTGTAGTCCGCCAGGCGAGTACACACCGCCCCCTGGAGTGGTCGCTTTTGGACATCACGCTCGCCAGCGCTGCCCGAGACAACGATGAGGCGCCCGCTCGGGTGAAGCGTCCGGAGAAGCCGGAGCACTTTGGCCAGCGACTCCGGCGTATGCGCGTAGTCCACGATCACGCTGAAGGGCTGACCGGCGTCGACTCGCACCAACCGGCCGGGTATCGGCTCGACCTTCTCCAGCCCGTCAACAATGACATCCCATGAGAGGCCCGCTGCTCGCGCCACTCCCGCGGCACAAAGAGCGTTCTCAACGTTGAACCCCCCAAGCAACGGCAGGTCGACGCGGCACCTCGTCGTGCCATCCGTCATCTCAAAGCTGGAGCCGGTCGACCGGAGCTCAACCTTCTCCGCCATCAAGTCGGCGGGACGACCCGAGACGCTGTACCGGATGAGGGACGCGCCGAACGCAAACTCGACCATTTCCAGAGCGCCGGGGTCATCAGCGTTGATCACTGCCGTTCCCCTAGCGTCTGCCACCCGCTCGAACAACACCCCCTTCGCCCGGCGGTACGCCTCAACCGTACCGTGGTGCTCGAGGTGTTCGTGGGTGATGTTCGTCACTGCCCCAATAAGAAACCGCGTCTCGTCGAGACGATGGAGATCGAGCCCGTGGGAGGTCGCCTCAAGGACAGCCCACTCCACACCAGCGTTGACCATCTCCCGGAGATAATGCTGAACATCCAGCGACTCGGGTGTCGTCTGTCGGCTGGCGTGGTGATCCACCAGATCACCGATTCTGATCGCGACCGTCCCCACCATTCCGGTTTTCTTGCCAGAGCCGCGCAGGATCGCATCGATAAGGTACGAGGTGGTGGTCTTCCCATCTGTCCCCGTAACACCTATGACCCCGAGATGCTGGGACGGATGGTCATAGAACCGAGCGGCAACGACCGCTAGGCTAGAGCGCGTGTCTCGGACAACGAGCTGCGGCACGGACACATCCAAGTCCCGCTCAACCATCACGGCGGCGGCGCCGCGCCCGATGGCATCCGGTACGAAGTCGTGTCCATCGAAGTCCGCGCCGCGAAGGGCCACGAAGAGATCGCCAGGAGTAACCAAACGGGAGTCGTACCGGACGCCGGTCAGGAAGACGTTCCCGTCACCCCGGCATTGGTTGTCCGAAAGCACATCGGCGAGCGAACGAAGGAGGTACGAGCGGCTTCCCGTGCCGATGCTATCCACGGAGAATCGTTGCGTGGCGCCCTATCCATGACAGGACAGGATGGTAGCGACGCTCCATTGGCGACGGATAGGAGATAATTTCCCCGCCGAAGCGAACCTTGAAGTTGTAGAGGCCGCGCCAGTCATCACCGTGCGTACCCGCCATTCGCCGGGCATCTTCGGAGGATCCGGGGTCTTGGAGGGGGATGCCCCAGAGGTCATAGCGCCGGCAGCCCTGGTCGCGGGCCCACCGCATCGCTTCGAACTGGAGGAGGAAGGCGGCGCCGTGGGCTCGGAACGCTGTCGACGACCCCCCGTACATGTAAATCGCCTCGTGAGCGAATCGCGCGACGATCAGGCCTGCGGCAATAGTGCCGTCAATGACCGCGAAAAGCAGGAGCGCGCGTTCCCCGAAGATGCGCATGAAATCGGCGTAGTACGACCACTGGTGAATCCCGAACTCGTTGCGCTGGGCCGTGTCGGCTAGGAGTTCATAGAAGGTGTCGATGCCGTCCTCGTCACCGTCACGCCGCTCAACGACCACCCCGCGTCGCTGGGCTAGGCGTACGTTGTAACGCGTCTTCTGATGCATCTGGTCGAGCAGAGCTTGGTCGTCGAGGAGCGGCACCTTGACGGTTCGAACCGGCTGGAACGCGTCCCAGCTCCGCACGAACCCGGCCGCCTTGTAGGTACCGCTCAACCCGAGTCGGCCGTCCGGCTCCACCAGCAAGCTGATCGCCCGCCGATCGCGGCAAACTGCATCGACCTCTTTCGTAAGCGCTTCGAAGAGTGCCGAACGATCCCCCGCGAGTACAGGTCCGCGCGGGATGTAGCCGATGCTGACCGGTCCTCGGTGGCGGAAGAGCACCTGGGCCATCGCCGTGCCCGCCGGCTGCTTTACCCGGATCCGCTCCGCCTCCCATCCGTGACGCCCTTTGAATTCACCCCACTGCCATGATTGCAGAAGGTGGCCGCCATGACGGGTGAGTTCGGTGTTCCAGCGCTCGGCCGGGGAGGATTTGGATGCTAATGGATCGCCATCGTCAGGATGGGAGGTGGGTGCGCTTGAAACAGACGACAAACTTTCAGTAGCCGCTGTCACCATTGTCCGTCCAAGCTGTCCCCTCTGATCTCTTCCAGAGCATCTTCAATGATCTCGACATCTGCCTCTGGGGCGTCTTCCGCCAGAGCGAGCAGAAGCCGGCTCGCCTCTTTTCCGCCGATGCGGGCAATCGACGAGATGGCCGCGTGCCGCACCTCCGGATCTTCGTCTTCCGCGGCAACGCGAAGTGGCGGCAAGGCCCGCTGGTCGAGGAGGCGCCCGCAGGCCCGCGCCGCCTCGAAGCGCATCTCCGGGTCATCGCTCTCTAGGCTCTCAAGCACGGAATCCAGCCACCCCTCATCGCCGCTTCGGCCCATAGCGTGGATGGCCCCAACCTCGAGATCAGCGTCACCAGAATCGTAAGCGTCACGGATCAGGCTCCGAACCGCATCGCTCTCTTGAAAGACCGCCACTGCTTCGAGGGCCGCCCGCTGAACGACGCTCGGCTCCGCCTCGCTGGAGGCGGCATCGATCAGCGCCGACCGGAGGCGAGCCGCCCACGGACTAGCGGCATCACCCTCAATCGCCAAGTCCGCAAAGCGCGCGAGTGCGCGCGCTGCTTCGACCCGGACGGCGACCGACGGATCCGCTTTAAGCAGGGTGAGCAGGCGCTCGGCCAGGTCGGATCGATCATCTTCCCACAGCGCCTCGATCGCCAGTCGGCGAACCTCAGGCGACGCGTCGTCGAGACCGACCCGCAATGCACGGCCGAAGTTGATGTCCAGTCGATCCTCGGACAGCGCGTTCATCTCGCGGACGACATCTACGCGGGTGGGCTCTGGCAACTGGGGCCAGCCAGCAGCGAAGATGCGCGCCGCCGGCCGGTCCAGGTCGGAGAACTTAGCCACATCGGACACCCGCACACCGCCACGGGCGAGAGCGAGGAGCGCCGACGCGACATCCTTCTTCTGATCAGGAAGAGCTTCCGGGGACGTAGGTGTAGGCATCAGTCTTGTCGGAATCCCGGGCAAACGCCCCTGTCTCATCGTTCTCCAGAACCGATCGAAGCAGACGCGGCGTGAACGGCCGCTCAATGTTGACGGCTGCTAGGAGGTCGTCAAACGTTGCTGAGAGCCCCGGGCTGTCGGTCCGATCACCAATCCGCTCGAAGGTCAGAGCGACCACTGTCTCCGGTCGCCGGCGACTCTTTTCGTCCAGCGGCTTCTCAGAAGCCAGACGCGGGAATCGCTCCTCCGTCAACAGCATCTCGTCCGCCACGGCGCAGCCATAGGTCGTCGGGCGGAAGACGTACCGCTGAGCCCGGCGCTCGTCCAGCTCTAGAAGCCGCGCGCTCTGGTTGCTGGCCGCCAGGTACTCGGCAATGTAGTGTCCGTCGTTATCCGTGCGCGTGAGCGAAAGCAGGGCCCCAGGCACGAGATTCTCGGTGTAGAAGTCGTCTAGGCCCAGGATGAACCCACCCCGGTTCGGCGTGGGGTACCGCAGCTCGACCAGATAGGTCGTGTAGGACTGGGGCGTCTCAAAAGTGAGCACCGCCGACCGCTGCTCCGGCAGCATCGGCGCCGGCAGGAGGCGCTGAAGGTCCGCATCGTAGGGCAGCAACCCGTGGTGATACTCGTAGAAGCTCAGGACGTGATCCACGCTGTTGACGGAGCGGTACTGCGGCTCCTCGGAAAGTTCCTCCAGGAGGAAGCGGTAGTCGGTACCGATCTCGTTCGGCTTTCTCCGGGTCGTGCCGATCTGCGGCAGACCGTTCGTGCTCCAAAAGCGCTGATTGGCCGTACCGACGAAGTCAAAGTCCCGGTGCTCCCGGGAGAGACGGAAATTGACGGCAAACCGCATCAGGTCGAAATCGGGCGAGTTCGGCCGCACCGAGAGCACGTCTTGAGCGAGCAGGTCGTCCGTCAGCGGCTGCTCCTGCTCCTGGATGTACTCCTTCATCCGGCGCAAGTCACCGCGGCTGAAGCGAGGCACGCGATCCTCGGCCATCCATTGCTCGCCGAAGTTGGCGAGTCGAACGTCTGCCCTGAGCCGCTCCCTGATCGCCGCTGCCAGTTCTCGATCGTCGACGCCGGTGACATCCGTGGTTGAGACCGCCGGTACGGTAATGGTGCGCGCCAGCGGCGTCTCCGGTTGCTCCTCAGGCTGCGGCTCCTCAATCTGGGGCTCCGCAGTCCCGTCAGTCGCGACCGCCGTCTCATCCTCGGCCGCCACATCCGCAGTCGGAACCGGCGCCTCGATGACGACTGGCTCGATGGGCTGCTCATCCGCATCGAGGTCTTCTTCATCGAACCCGACAAGGGTCGCAGGGAGTGTGGCCCAGGAGGGATCGACCCGGGCGCGCTCCCGCACGGGCTGGGCCGGAGCCTCAGGTTTCGGTAGTGGCGTCAGAAAGCGCTTCGCGAACGAGTGACGGGATCCGTCCGCGACGGCGCCGGGAGCCCGGCCGCCCCTAGTGGAGATGAGGATTGGCTCCTCGTTCACGAGCTCGACGGCAAAGACCGCCGGGTTCAACTCCGCTACGGCGCGAATCCGATCAGATGTCAGGGAGGGCTCGTCCCGGCCGAGAAATGAGGCTATGGAAGCGACGCTCACCCGGATCGCCGCGTCTGCCGACATGAACCGCCCGTGGGCGCTCATCAAGGCAAACATCTGCTCGGCAAGCCGCCGATCGTCATCCGAGCCAATAAACTCCGGTGCCCCGCGCTCGACCTGCGTAACCATCACTTACCGTGCCTCCCGTCCGTGGTGTGTCGTCGTCGTCACGGACGCCTGTTCAGTCCCTGCTCGCCTGTCCGCGAAGAGCGTCAATCAATTGCTGGGTCGTCACCGGTTGAGACGCATTCCGTAGGAGGGTCAGCAGGTAGGCAATGTCTTCGTCGCTGAGAAGGATCGGGGCGCTCACCAAAACTCCAGTCACTTTCCGCCACCGGCACAAACAGACCGAGACTTCGATCCGAAAGGGCACATGCGGCACGCTAACCGGACAAGTGTAGTCAGCGAGCGCCGCCCGCGCCAACTCCGCGCAGGCGGCGGCCTTTCGGTCTCACGCCGTTCTCGGACGTTGCGCTCAGCCGTCGATGTGGTAGACTCTGCCTCGGTCTTGAGTGGTCATTCCCCGATAGCTCAATGGTAGAGCGCCCGGCTGTTAACCGGTAGGTTCTAGGTTCGAGTCCTAGTCGGGGAGCCAATTCCGTACCCCTTGCCGTTTGACTGCACCCTGATGCCGATCTCAGCAATCTTTGACCGCCGGCCAATCCCGTGAGGGTTATGGCCGGTTTTCGTTTGCCCGGGGCGGGCAACGTCCGGCACGGGTGGGAAACCCGGACTTCCAGCGATCCCACCTGGTGACAGCGATGAATGAATGCAGGAGGGACAGCGTGGCTTCGGAGCTCTATCGCAACTACATCGATGGAAAGTGGACCGACGCCCAATCGGGCCAGACGTTCGAGCGCCGTAACCCGGCCACGGGCGAACTCGTCGGGGTGTTCGCTAAGGGGGGCAAGGAGGACGTCGAGGCTGCGGTCCAAGCGGCTAGGCAGGCGTTCGACTCGTGGCGCCTCTACCCCGCCCCCAGACGGGGCGAAATCCTCTACCGCGCCGCTCAGATCCTCCTTGATCGAAAAGAGGAATTGGCCCGCGAAATGACGGAGGAGATGGGCAAGGTCATCGACGAGGCCCGCGGCGACGTGCAAGAGGCCA
>JALYMD010000880.1 GCA_030773875.1 Chloroflexota bacterium
ACTAGCGCTCGCTGATGCACTCATCAAGCACGGCCCGCGCCCGCTCCACCCCTTCCCAGCCGAGCGACGCCATGTCCTTGCCTTCCAGTTCGCGGTACACCTCGAAGAAGTGCTCGATCTCCTTCAGTAGGTGGGTCGGCAAGTCCGCGGCGTCTTGGTACTCCGCGAAGCGCGGCTCGCCGACCGGCGCTCCGAGCAGCTTGTGCTCCCGGCCGTGCCCGGTGGCGATTGCCAGCACGCCGAGGAGCCGCACCCGGGCCAGGCACCCTGGAAAGGCGGGCTCGTCTCCCAGGACTAGCGCGTCGAGGCGCTCGCCGTCGGAGCTGCGGGTGCCTGGAACGAAGCCGTAGCCGGCCGGGAAGTAGACCGCCGCGTGGAGGGTACGGTCGAGCACCATGACCCCGAGGTCCTCGTCGTACTCGTACTTGGTGCGGCTGCCCCGAGGGCTTTCGACGAGCACATTGACACTCCCGTCCGGGAGAAGGCCCGGGATTCGATCCAGTTTCACCCGTTTCGTCTCCGCGTCCGGTAGTGCGCCGCTCCATCGATCACCGTGGGCGCTGTTCCGTGCTCGCCCCTCACCGTGGCTGCTCGGGACCGCCGGGCGGTCGCTCGGTCCAGCCCCGGTTAACAGCCTCGCCGTGGGCTACTGTCAGGACCAAGACATCTCCGTCGTAGCCGGCGATGGCATCCACCGGGACCCAGTAGTCAGCCGAGGATCCGGGCGCCGGCTCGACCAGGACATAGGCTGGCCAGACAGCTGCTACTCGCCCGAGTCGCTCCCCGTCCGCCCCGCAGACATCTGCCCCCATTGGGATGGTGGTTGCTGGGGCCGGTCGCGGCCCGCGAGGTCGTCCCTCAGAAGAGACCGCGCGCCGGTCCGGGGTTTCTTTGCCTCCGCCCAGGGCGGCTCTCGGTGCTGTCTGCTCCACGACTTCCCGCCTCCGTTCGTCACTACGTCGTCGGCCCGCCCCGGTGGCCGTCGTTGCACCAGCACCAGGCAGGAGGTGCCACCCGCACGGGTTGCGCCATGGCGGAGTGCGTCCTCGCCGTGGGAAGCCCGCGTCTAAGTGGGACCGGGTCCTCGACAAGCAAGACCAACGCCTAGCTCGGTTCAATAGGAGATTCTGCGACGAGGTGTGGGATGGCCACCGACCGCCGGAGACACGCGTGGGTCCTGGTCTGGAAGGTGCGCACCGGGAGCAGTTGGAAGCGGGACGGGGTGCCGCCGCGCGGTGGTTGACTCGGGAGGGCGGGATGTTCAAGGCGGATCTGCTCGCGGGCAAGGTGGCCGTTGTGACGGGAGCGGGAACCGGCATCGGTGCCGGTATCAGCGAGTCGCTTGTTGGAGCGGGTGCCGCCGTCGTTGTCGCCTACCACAGCAACGCCGAGGGCGCAGAGCAGTTGGCCGAACGGCTTCGGAAAGGAGGCCGGGTACTCACCCATCAGTGCGACGTGCGCGTCCAGGCCGAGGTGGAGAAACTCTTCGACGCGACGCTCGCTGAGTTCGGCCGCGTCGACATCTTGGTCAACAACTCGGGCATTACCGACCCGCGTCCTCTACTGGAGATGACGCCCGAGGAGTGGGACAGGACGCTGGACACCAACCTGCGCGGGGCATTTTTCTGCACCCAGCGGGCGGCACGTGAGATGGTCCGGCAGGGTTCGGGCGGGCGCGTCATCAACCTCAGCTCGGTCCACGGGTTCGGGGCGTCGCCTAAGCACAGCCACTACGAGGCTAGCAAGGGCGGCATCAACATGTTCACCAAGGCATGCGGTGTTGAGCTTGCCCCGCACGACATTCAGGTCAACGCGATCGCCCCCGGGGCGATCGAAGTCGAGCGCTACCGCACTCCAAACTACGACCGGGAGAAGGCGGGGCGCGGCATCCCGGCGGGGAGGGTTGGCTTCCCGGAGGACATCGGCCCCCTGGCGGTCTTCCTGTGCTCTCCCGGTGCCACCTACATCACGGGCCAGATCATCTGGGTCGACGGCGGTCTCACAAGCCGGATGGGCGGGGGGTAACGTAAGGTTTCCCACTTCGAAGCGGGCGCTGAGGCCAGGATGAGCACAGACAGCCCCGCCGACGGAAGCATCGGGGCCGGCTGGTGCGGAGGTGACGTCGACTGTCGGCCCGTGGCAGCGGTCTTGCGCCCGTGGGTGGGGTGAGGAGGGGATCACGACCCTCCCTTCCCTGTGTACCTCATAGGCTCTTTCCCCTCTGAACGCGACTGAACAGCCGATCGAACACGACACGGAAGGCGCGGTCCTGCTACCTCTCGCGTAGCGCCATCTGCCGCGTTCGTCCGCTGGGACCCTGACCTGTGAGAAGCCCGACCGCGCCACCCCCCGCCGCAACCCCACCCGCAGCGGGAGCAACTCCAGCCCTCAGCGCCGCCGAAGCCCTCGCCGCGACGCCGTTCTTCTGCGAGCTAAGCCCTGTCGATCTCGCGCGGCTGGTGCCCGACCTCGAGGAGTTCCACGTTCCCTCCGGCGCAGCCGTCTTCCGTGAGGGCGATCCAGGGGATGGTCTGTATGTCATCCGGTCGGGTATCGTCGCGGTCACCGTCGCCGAGGCGGATGGGACGCAAGCGGTGACGACGCTGGAAGCTCCGGCCCACTTCGGTGAAGGAGCGCTGCTGACGGGCGCCCCCCGCTCCTCTAGCGCAGTTGCCGCCACGCCGCTGACCCTCTGGAAGCTGCCGGGGGACCGCTTCGACGCCCTCCTCCACGACCAGCCCCGGCTGGCGGTTCAGATCGCGGCCGAGCTCTCGCGTCGTCTCTCCGACGTGATGCACTGGTTGACCACGAGCCAGCAGGACGTTGCCGCCGTCGCTCGTGCCGCGTACGGGGTGCTGGATCCCTCGTCCCAAGCCTTGCTGCGCCGCCTTTCCATCTTCGCCCGGTTCGACATCACCCTGCTGCGGACGACCTTGGGTGAAACGTGGTCCGAGGTGCCCTTCGAGCACCTGGTCGAGGAGGCGGTCTTCTTCCGGCCGGTCGAGCCCGCGGGCTGGTTCGCGTTTCTCCAGGAGCCCTTTCGCCAGTTCCTGTTACGTCAACTTGGGGTAGAGGTGGGCGAGAGAAACGTGAACGCGTTGCGCCGCCGCGCGGCAGACGCCCTCCTAGCCCGTCCCGACGCGGATCCGGCCGACGCCATGGATCTGCTCCAGTCCGTCGGTGACTGGCCACGGCTCGTGCGAGTCCTCGAGGAGCGCGGGGCGACCGTCGCTGAACGAGACCCGGTGCGGGTGGAAGCTTATCTGCGGTCCCTGCCCGAGCGGCTGCTCTGGTCGCAGCCGGCCCTGGTGCGCCTGTTGGCGGAGTCCTGCGCCGGACAGGGCAAGCTGGAGCAGGCGATCGAGGCGTACCGCGAGGCCGAGCGGCGCACCCGATCCCACCGGCGAACACCACTCGCGGCCGACGACCAGCGGGCGTTGGCCAAACTGTACGAGCGGATTGGAGACCAGGAGAGCTCGCTGGCCTGCCTCCACCGGGCGATGGAGGCGGGAGGTGATCTGGACGAGACAGCCGCGTGTGACGACGACGGGCAGCCGCGATCGCTAACCGAGCCCCCGACTGATGGGAAACGGAACGGGTGGGCGATCCGGCTCCGGGCGCGACTCCCCTGGTGGCGGGCCTACGGCGCCGGCAATCTGGCCCTCGTGCGGTGGCGACGGCCGTCGATCCGTGCCCTGGTAGCGGTGGTGATCCTCGCGCTGGTGGCGGCGGGCTGGTTCCTACCGCCGCCGCCCGGGTTGCCCGTGGGCGGCGTGCGCGTCCTGGCGACCGTCGCCGCCCTCATCGGGCTCGGCTTCCTGGAGATCCTCCCCGACCACCTGCTGGGCCTGATAATGGTCGCCGCCTGGGTTGTCACCGGTACGGTGCCTGCGGACGTGGCGACCTCCGGGTTCTCCGGCTCCACCTGGTTCCTGCTCCTTACCACCATGGCGATCGGTGCCGCGGTCGCTCGCAGCGGCCTGCTCTACCGGGGAGCCGTCGAGCTAGTGCGTCGCCTGCCGGCGAACCATCAAATCCGCTGTCTCACCCTGGCCGGACTCGGGCTCCTCTTCTCGGCTGGGATGCCGAGCCCGCCGGGCCGGGTCATGCTGGCCACGCCGCTGGCCCAGGACATCGCTGACACCCTCCGCTACCCGCCCCGCTCCCAGGGTACCGCTGGCCTGGCGCTGTCCACCTACATCGGATTCGGGATGATGGGCCCGCTCTTCCTCACGGGAACGACGGGCGGCCTGATTGCCTATGGGCTGCTCCCGCCCGAGGACCGCG